>NZ_JADPLO010000015.1:0-92865 GCF_015667765.1 Bacteroides sp. 1001302B_160321_D4
TGGGAGAGTTGAACGAAAAAATCAAGAGAAAAGCTCACGTAAAGCAAAGCTTTTCTCTTGATTTTTTAGAAAGAGGAACATTTACTGAATATCCCTACATATATCTGCCATAACAATACTCTTTTCCTATTTAACATTATTTTAGTTTACCAATTCATAATCAACGACCTGAATTTCTACAGGTCCAAGTAGGCCTGAAGATTGTAACGGAGAATTTGCTTTCCACGAATTAATAGTTGTCCATGTCGGACGTTGGTCTTCCAAAAGAGACTGGTCGCCAATTAGACGATTTTGCCAATTATTGACAACTGTTATCTCCAGTTTATTCTCACCCTCCTTTAAAAAGTCTGTCACATTCAAACTATATGGATAAGTCCATACACCTCCTACATAGTGTCCATTCAAAGTTACTTTAGCCATTACCATCACACTGCCCAATTCAAGATACAAATTCTTCTGCGGAAGTTCTTTTAATACAAATTCTGTTTCATATACAGCTTTTCCTGAGAAATACTTAATTTTATTATCATTTACATTTGTCCAATCCTTCAAATGAGACCAAATTACCGCTGCCTCCGGTCCACGTTTACCTGCCTCAAATGTGATCTTCCAAGGGGTATCTATCTTATAAACTGTTGTTTTCTGTGGAAAATTATCTTTCTTTCTTGTTACTTTATTATTCTTGCGAAAAACAATAAAAGCACTTTCATTTCCTTCCAACTCAATCGGTAAAGATGTATAACCTTCTTTACTCTTAAAATCCGGTAAATAGCGAATCTCCCCTGTAACAGGATTCCAATGTTCTGGAGAGAAATCCTGAGATACACGAAATTCTCCGTTGAAAATCACTTTCTCATTATGCTGATTGGACACAAAATAAATTTCCGCATCCGGTAGAGTTCGATGTATAAACAGAACTGGCATATCCTTTTCACACATAAAATCAGGACATATATTCAGTGTATCCAACACATCTTGTAAAACAAGTCCCCGTTGGAACACTCTCCCTTTTCCATAATAATCGTTAGCAAACAATTCTGTACCAGTATGTGAAATCTCCTTATCTGCCTCAGGATAATCAGATAGGCTCGGAGAATATTCAGGAGCATCACCATAAACAGCCAAACCATTGCGTACCAATTCGCTAATCTTTCTCAAAACTTCAGGACGCATTGATTTTTGATTTGGCAATACCAATAAACGATACCTCATTCCATCCGGCAAGGTTAAATAACCATCCTTAACGACAGCTCTCGTTAAAAGAACCTCGGCATTAATAAAGTCAAAAGAATATCCCTTTGGTAATTGAGGGTCTATTGAACCTGTCATTTTGGGAGCATCCTCACCGATAAAATAGGCAACATCCGCCACATAAGTACCTTGCTGCAAAAGGAAATTTGATCTCCGCAGATAGTCTGTAAATAAATCCATCTGACTAAACCAAGTATTTTTCCGATTGAAGTCACTTCCAAACCAAGCACTCATACCAGGATTGCGATCCTCATACGGTTGATGAATATACAGATGAAGCAGTGAAGCATTGATACCTTCTGTAAAGAAACGATCTATCCGCGCTTTCATATTAGCCGGATAATTCGTGAAATTAGGTCCTCCACTGGTACAAGACTCCGCCCAAATACGCTTTTTACCGTAAATATGTCCACAAGAGGAAGCACAACGATTCTCAATTAGTCCCAAATCACCAAAGTTCCAAAATTCACCACTAATCTCATCAGATTGACCGCCATATTGCAAGAATTCTCCCGGAAATCCCCAATGCCCATAATTTTCCAACCAAGTTGTGAGTCCATGTTGATGGCAAATATACCTCAAACCACCTACATAATCATATGAAACAGCATCAGCAATCAAACGACGTAAATCCCAAAGAAAACGCGAAGATATATCCTCATTACCTACCACTTTTCCATATAGAGTTGGTAAATAAGGTAACGGATCGTACCCATAAACCTTCTTAAAACGTTCCAGCATATCATCTGTCCAATTTTGGCTACCCGTTTCATAGCTGTCTTGCACTACTATTTTCAGGCTCTTCCGATCAGCTTCGGGGATACGACGGAGGATTTCACCCATATAAGCATCAAAATGTGCACTAACATGCTTTCTACTCATCTTGTCTACTTCAAGCCCAGTAGCTTCAGGTGTGGCAGGTGTATTTGTCACACCTGTCGTTTTCATTTCCAAACAAGAAATAATCCAATCTCCTTCAGGCACATTCCAAGTCAACATTCCGTCTGACGACAGAAAGGCTGTTAAATCTGTCACCTTATCTTCCAGTATCACAAACCCCTCCGAATCATTATACCAATCTTGGTTAGGCCACATATATGAATTCCATTTTGGATCAGGACGCTGATACATTTTTGCCAAAGATTGTTCAGGATACCGTTCTACCACTTTTGCGGAAGAAAGAGAAACAATGGCCTCAATGTCTCCATAAGAATTAATCGGTTTATCCAACAACAAACGAAAATCTGCAGATTGCGTTGCAGGAAGAGAAATAACAACCGGAGCATTTGTAAAAAAGCCAACAGAACGCATTCCATTGGTGCGATCTATCTCAAATTTCCTGATCGTTTTATAAGTATCATCTACTTTAGCTTGCAATTCCGCTTTGGTCCATACATAATTGTTTGTTGTAAAAGTAAAACTACGAATAGGTTGTGGTTCATCAAGATGCATTTCAAAAACTACGGGTTCATATCCTTTCTGTTGCAGTTTCCATTCTTTTTTAAACACATCACTTTGTGTAGGATAAGCTATAACACGGACCAATTGCATCGAATCCGAATATTCAGGTATCGTATATGAAAGTGTTTGCGAACCTTTCACCATCGTATCGGTAGCTGCCAGATAACGCATACTCTGTTCCGGCTTCACCCACGGTCCTCCCGACTGACTCCACCCAGGACTATTAAACATTCCTATTTCCATATCCAGTTCTGTAGCAGTTTTCAGTGCTACATGTACAACCTCCCACCATTCAGGCGTAAATATTTTCACATCTCCATAAGCATTTCCTCCTATATCAATATTTCCTATGTAAACACGAGTAATCCCTGCCTTTTTCATAGCATACAGATCTTTAACCACTCCCTCTTTTGAGATATTATCTGAAATCCAATACCAATAACATCCCACTCGGATACTATCGGGAATTTCCCGAAAGCCTTTTTCAATAGTTACTATGGAAGGTACATTTTTTACATTCGAGCACGCTGATAAAAAGCAAATCAAAACACACGTAATCATTACTAAAACATTTTTCATGATATCATATTTTTCATTAAACTAGAGAAATATTATGGAAATACAAACACCAATCCTAACTTTTTACCTATATCTATTGAACTTTATACTATGAACGCTTGAAATTTTGGAAACCACTAAAATAGATATTTAAAAAGAATCGTATAAAAATCATAATTAAGCCGATAACAATGCAGGGTGGGGGTTGAGTATATCAATAAAGAAATTCAACTTAGGGGGGCTGGAACGTATTTGGTTCTTAATCAAATTCCGTGCTACTTATTTATGTTCAATAACCTTATTCATGGCTATTCCGGGGTACTTTAAGATGCATATAGCTTGGATAATTTATTTGCTATTTCTAATATGCCGATATCCCTTTATCCATCAACCTTTCAATGAGCTTTACTAGCACGGAATTTGAAGAAGAACCGAATCGTCTTCAGAGGCTGGGATTTCTTCTTATTCATTTCCCGGATTAGAAGATTATCTTTGGACAAATTTATAGTTAAAGTATAAATCTGTCCATTACAATAATATAAAGCTGATTAATAGAAAGATAGAAACTAAATTTCGTCATCTGATTTAACTTTATCCAGTGATAACAATTACTTTTATATATCCATATCTTTCAGAAAAGAGTGCCACCATCAATATCCAACCACAAATACACTTTCTTTTTACTATATACAAAGAAATGGTTGCTTTTATTTGATTATAATAAACCACAGGTATAGAATAATCAAATAAAAACAACCATCCAACAAATCTAAGCTTAATCCTTATAACGATATGCTTTCTAAATGGGAGTGATGTATCTACTTCAAATTAAATAGAAATTCATAATGCCCTGCTTCTACATCAACAGTCTGCTTTTTAATACTCACTTTCTTCTTATTCATCTTACATGAGACAGCATTATTGGGGATGCAAATTGTAGCTGTTGTTCCGGCAGGAACTGTCAATTGAAGGTTCAGCTGGTTATCATCTTCCAACTTCCAATTAACAGCAATTGTGCCATAAGGTGATTCTTTCGTTACTTTTGCCCAGGTCACACCATTCGGAATTTGAGGATCGACATAGAAGTGACGATATCCAGGTTCAGCCTCGTCAAGACGTATTCCTCCTACAGCCTGATAAAACCAAGTACCAATTCCATTGTAACAATTGTGCACACGACTTCGTTCTCCGCTCCAATATTCCCAAGTCGCTGTCGCACCACGATCAATCATATACAGATAACCGGGATAATCACGTTTCTTCATCATTTGATAGAAGAAATCCACTTGTTTATTCCGAACAGCCCATTCAGTCAAAATAGGTACTCCAACCAAACCAACAGCAATATGTCCTTTATGCTTTTCTTCGGTCATCATAACGACATTCTCTTTCACTTTATTATACAAAGAATCAGGTACAACACCTACCAACATAGGATAGCACATATCCAATTGTGAGCCGGTAGAATAGATTCCTTCATCCGCACGGTAGAACGTCTGATGAATCAACTTGTTAAGTTTTTCTTTACGAATAGCAAACTCTTCCGCCTCTTCTTTGTTTCCTAATGTTAAGGCTGTCTTATACATGGTGCTCAAGCATTCGCTGATAAAACAGTTACTTACCAAATCCACTGAAGCCTGATTACCTGCATCTACTCCCATGGGTGCCAGCCAATCGCCCAAATACCAGTCACGGTATTTGGTATCGGGCCAACGTTTCAGCAAACCATCTACTGTATATTTATCAACATACTTAAACCACTCTTTCATTTGAGAATAATATTTCTCAATCAAGCGGGGATCATTATAGTTGACATACGTTCTCCAGGGAGCCTGTACAAAGAATCCGCACCAATACGGACCGCCGCCACCGGCACCCGGATTAGGACCAACATGCGGCAAACTTCCTCCTTCACGCATGGAGTCTCCCCATGTTTGTATCCAGTTTTCAAATGTTGGAGCTACATCGTACATCGTTTGCAAAGACATCGTCGACGAGTTTCCATCACCACCATACCCTGCACGTTCCAAATGTGGACAATCTACCATATATCCACTAAAAGTCAAACATTTCATAGTATACTGAATCATATTATGGATATCATTCAAGTCAGCATCCGAACATTCAAAAGTAGCAGTCTGTTTGTAATCTCCATAAATTTGCAGAGATTTCATAGCACCTGTTTCCGGTTCTTGAGGAAGATTGGAGATGCGCACGTATCGGAAAGCGTGATGATTGAATTTATTTCTGAAGTACTCTCCTTGCTTACCACCAGATATATAGATATCACTTTCACCTTGCTTGTCAAATTCACCGTCTTTCGTCAAATTATCACTATACTCCATGATAACCTCATGCCCTGCCGGCAATATAGGCATTTGCATCTCAAACCATCCGGTCTGAACCTTTCCCATATCTACCAGCCATGTATCATCATCTATTTTTTTTACAGAAACAGCCTGCAAGGTCTGATGTATCTTGTTTACCTCACACATTTGAGGAGAAGCAAAATGATCAGGAACATTCACTTTCACAACAGGAGTCCATTTCATTTTGTCTAAAGCCTGTGTTGAGAGATCTCGCGGAAGAATCCTTCCATCTAGCCTCTCACCTCCAAACTGCAAAGCACGCCAAGTACCTGTATCCGAATAACCACTTTCACGTCCGTTCCATGATTCGTCTGTCTTCGTTACCACTTCCCATTTACCGTTTCTCAACACATCCAGTTCTGCCTTTACCAACGGACCTTCATAAGCAGCTCCGAAAGTAGTCGTTTTATACCAACCTTGTCCCAGCCAGATAAGCAGATCATTTTCTCCTTCTCTTAGATAAGGAGTTACATCATAAGTAACAATCAGTGAACGTTTAGATAAATGTGATACAGCAGGTGTAAGGACATCTTTCCCTACCTTTTTCCCATTGACATAAATTTCGTGATACCCCAACGTATTTACATGCAGGAAAGAAGTCTCCCCTTGAGTCAGCTTCACTTTTTTGCGAAGAATAGGAGCACAAATCTTACCACCCTCAATAGAAGCCCCTATATAATCTCCTTGCATCTGTGATTTATTCAAGATACCAACTCCAAAACGAGCAACTGGACTCCATGATGAAACTTGTTTTTTAGCATCCCAAACACGTACCCGCCAATAGCACAAAGAACGGGAAGTTAAAGCCTTACCCTGATAAGGAACCATAACAGAAACATTGGATTTCAATTTCCCGGTATTCCATAAATCAGCCCTATCCTGCGTCAACAGAATACTATCCGAAGCTACCTGTATCTCATAATAAGTCTGCCCGCCTTTCCAGCCGTTTCCCTTCAACTTCCAACTGAAGTGAGGGGTCACATTATCAATTCCTAGAGGATTAATAAGATTTTCACATTTCAACTCTGACAAATAAAAAGCAGTTGTTTTCTGACTTCCATACACTATCACAGACAGCCAACAGAAACAACAAACTAAACATAATAACCGTTTCATACTATTCATTTTCTATTATTACTCAATTCTTGTCAGCCTCACTTTATGAGTGACAGGTTTATTGATTTTATAAATTGTTTCAACAATAGTCTTCATATAATTGCTCCAAACCTCCCGTATTTCGGGATTCATCGCTTTTATATACCAGTCGTAGCTCATCCTAAGGAAACCATCTTTAGGTAAATATTCCTTCAGTTTATCGATAGCCTTTTGATCATCTGCAAACAGTAATCCTTCCTTTTTCAAGAATGAATATTCGGTCCACAAGTATTCTCTGAAGCGTTTCTCCACTTCAAACCGTTCTTCATTCAGATACATGATTTTCGCAGCTTGTTGATATTGGGGAGTATTCGGGTAATCTGCCAAATTCACTCCATTCGCCAACTTTTCGGATGAGAGATTGTCAATAAACTGATTGTCTATAGTTAACCGATACATTCCTTTCTCTAAGTTTGTTACCTGAAAACGTTCCTGATTAAACTCTTCCATAAATGGAACCAACCGCATTGCACCGCGTTGTGACCTTTTATTTCCCCAGCCACTTCTAGAAATAGAATCCAGCGGATAAGGAAGAGCATACGCCAGATAATCAAAAGTCAGATCAGTTCCGTTCTTTTTTAGTTTTGAAATCTTACAGTTCTTATGGGTTATTACAGATGAATGATATGCATCAATAGATACTGATGACACTTCATCCCCAGCCAGTCCCTGTGCTTTCAGAAACAAATAGGCCATAACCATCTGTCCGTCATTATCCGGATGAATTCTATCTATCCTGCAGAAAGTAAATGTAGAATCTGCCTCCTGCTCTTTTCTGCTTATCTCACGCATCGGTTGGTTAAAATCAACAAAACCCCAGCCATTCTTTTTAGACGATATACGTTGGGCATCTATTATTTTTAAAATAGCGTTATTCTTATTATGCAATATAAAATTATTAAACTTGGAAGTCTCATCATAAGGAGAACCACCAATCAAAACTTTCTTTATTTTATTTTTAGCCAGTAAGCGTTCTTCTATTTCCCGATAGCTTTCCAATGACTTTGCAATCCGTTGTTCTGACAGTTCTTTTGCATTGTCTTTCATGTAAATATCATAACCGGTATCGTTCATACCGAAAGTTAGAGTCACATAAGTTGGTTTCCTGTTGAAAACATCATAGTCCAAACGATCCTTCATATCCCACGCACTCTCTCCACCAATTCCGGCATTCATGATAGTAATCGGTTTATCCGGGAAACGAGTCATGTAATACAGCCAGATAAATGAATGATAATGTCCGCCGTGAGTAATGCTGTTTCCTACAAATACCACACGTTCCCCTTCTTCAAACCGGGGTATTGTTGTTTGTGCCTGTAAGTAATCGCAATTTATATAAACTAAAGATAACAACAAGAGTATTCTCATTTTTAGTCTATTAGCCATTTTCTTTATTCTTTTAATCAAACCATAAAGATAACCGTACAACAATCAATCTACTATATCCAGCTTATTCTTCTCTGCTTTCCCATACTGTTTCACCAATACACTTACGCCTCCTTTCAACAGTTCGGGAGTCGCCTCCATAGTGATAACCTTTTCTTCGCCCGGCATCAACGTCACATAATTATCGGACATAATAATTGGAAGTATTCGTTTTTGCGTAGCCTTATTAACAAGCCTCACCCGATTAGCAAAAGCCACAGTCTCGGAATTGTTCTTTACAGCTATCTTCATCTTTCCGTCAGACATCGATTTATCCACCAATCGGCAAGACAAAGCAACTTCCGGAAGTGTGTTCAGCAATGTATAGTCAAGATCTCTCACGCCATTCCGCCAATAGAAGTTTTCAGAGATTAGATTACCTTTGGCATCTATCAGTTCCAACTTGATAAAATGAAGCGGAGTTAGTTCTTCTATCTCTTTTGGTTTCTCACCGTAGATTTCGAATTCGAACAATGAATATCCAAACTGTGTGGCACGGCTGATGCCTGCCAATTTCACATAACGTGCTGTAACAGGTTCCAATTCAATCTGTTCAGTACCACCTCTTCCATCTTTGTTGGTATAAACGGTTTTCCATTCTTGCGCATCATTCGATACTTGCAGTTCGTATTTCTTAGCACAAGCTGCCTCCCATTTCAAAATAATCTTTTCTATCTTTTCTTCTTTACCAAGATCAATGTATATCCATTGAGGATCACTGTATGCACTTTCCCAACGACTTCCCGCTCCTCCGTCAGTAACCATTGAAGCACTTTTAGAGGCACTTGTTGAAGAAGAAGCTACAGCCTTCTTTCCATAAGCCAGATTGAAAGGATTAAAGTTCAAAGAAAATGCTTCCGCAATGTTGCTGGCTGCCACATCGACCTGTTTTGTCTGTCCGTATGCAGGCACTTCTTTTCCATTCAAGTCGTAAATTGTAGCTTTAGCTATTGCACCTTTCAAGTCCTTTGCTGTAGTATTTATTACTTTTATATTGTTATTGGAAGCATTCCATTGGATATGTAAAGGTTCACAAGCCTTTTTTGCTCCCCAATAAGCACCTGTAGGATCGTAATAATAGTCATAAGTCTGCCATACAAACGAGGGATAAGCCGGATGACTCATCCAGATCAGAAGTCCGGCTGCATCATTCCACATCTTATCGTTCCAAGCCTCATACATACCTTTCATCACTTCGAGATTCAGCATTTGCGCTTTCTCGCAGAACTCTTCCAGTCCGGATGATTCTCCGTACTGTGTGTTCACTGAATTCTTATAATTAACCGGGTTGGCATTAGACGCTTCCTTACCGAAGAAATGTTTGTTCCATACATTATCATCATCATTCTTCAACTGCTCATCGGTAGGCAGAGGCCACCAGTCTTTTTCCGGAATAAACTCTTTGATACTTTCAAATGTCGGGAAAGTGGCTGTTCCTATTTCTGTACGCATACCGTAACCGTGATCAATGCCATAAGGATAAGCCGGTGTATTAAATGCCAGATTACTGCCTGAAGTTTCAAAATGGTGTCTTGGAGGTTGATTTCCCCACCAACCACTTCCGGACAATCCATCCTGATTGGAGCAAGACTTATACATACGGTCATTATTGTCCTCCTTCGCAATCATTTCACGCAGGTAATTATCCAAATCAGGTGCCGGATGCGTTTCATTTGCTCCACACCAAATAGCAATGGAAGGATGGTTTCTAAGGCGTCTGACTTTATCAAGAGCATTCGCTTTAAATGCTTCCGGTTGCGCCACGTCATTGTATGCTACATATAACCAGAAATCATTCCATACCATAATTCCATATTTATCACAATAATCATAAAACTCATCATCAGTAACACAACCGGTCCATAGACGGATCATATTGTAGTTCATTTCCTTATGAAGTCTGATTTTCGTTTCATACTCTTTACCCTGGCAGCGAAGCAGATATTCGCTCATTCCCCAGTTTCCACCTTTCAGATAGATCTTCTGTCCGTTGATAAAGAATGTAAGAACAGGATATCCCACTACATTATCGACCATTTTATACTCATACTTCTTGATACCGAATGTCATTTCTTTTACATCCGACACTTTTCCATCTACAGAACAAGTCAGCTTACAAGTATAGAGATTGGGATCACCATAACCATTCGGCCACCAAAGTTTCGGATGGTCAACAACCAATTGAGCTACGTCATCTTTGTTAATAGATAGTCTGGCTGTTGTTCCTCCTTCTACCCGAATGTCTTTAGAGAAAGAAATATTCCCCGGCTGAATCACTCCGGATACAACGACTTCTTTTGGGGAAGAAGAAGCATTTCTAATATCTGTTGAGACAGAAAGCTCTGCTTTCTGCAAGGTCGGTAACTCTGAACGCACCCAAGGATCTTCCATCACTACATCTCCCGTTACCACAAGATAAGCATTGCCTGTGATACCAGCCAGACGTCCCGGTACGTATGGCATCCAGTCCCAACCGGCACCAGCCAGATAACTGGGGCTACATGCAACTCCATACGGGTCTTTAGCCTTACGCGTCTTTTTCTGATCGGCATCGGTAATCAGAACAGCTATCACATTCTTACCAGACTTCTTTACCAGATTGGTCACATCAAACTTCGAACGTAACATGTGACCGCTTACATCTTTAGTAGATGTTTTTGTTCCTGATATCTTCTCGCCATTAAAATAGAAATCGGCAAAGCGGTTCGTATTGTCGAAGTGAAGCCATACCCGCTTCCCCTCCGAATAAGAAGACGGGAGTTCGAATTCCGTACGATACCAGAAAGGACGGTTATAAAACGTTTCGTCTACTTTATAAATATTATCGGCATAATTAGGATCAGGAACGATTCCTGCTTCAACATAAGCAGTAAAAACAGTTCCGGGTACAACCCCTTTTACATAATCGGACATTTTAAATTCCGGAGTAGAAATCTGCTCTCCGGTTATGTTCTCTAAATCTGCCTGGGGTTTCACTTCCCAGATAACCCGAGGATTAGAGCTATTCAAAGACATTCTAGTACTCTGCTCGGCGCAGCCTGTCTGAATAAGAACAAATATGACCAATACAATGAAAAGTCCAAGTCTATTTATCATACTATCAAAACTTTAAAGTAACAATTAGTTAAAAAAGATATTATTAATCAGACTCCCCACTCAACATTCGGTTTATCGCCCATAAACAGTTCTAATGTACCTCCAGCTGCAATGTCCGCAAAGTCAAGATAACATTTATTGTATTCCCGACCGTTCAACAAAGCCTTTTGTATATAGACGTTATTTATACTATTATTATGAGCTATCACCGTGAATTTCTTCCCGGTATAATAATTGGGATCAAGACTGAACTCTATTTTATCAAATACCGGACTTGTAATCTCCATACGTGTATTACCCGGACAAGAAGGATGAATACCGGAAGCAGCCAACACATACCATGCCGACATTTGACCGACGTCTTCATTACCAACAATACCTTCTACTTTATTAGCATACGCTTTTTCACAAATATAACGTGTCCACTTCTGGGTATGCCAAGGTACAGCAAGCTGATTAAAGAGGAAAGGAGCAAAATGCACCGGTTCGTTAGCATGATTGTAGTATTCATTCCACAACATATTGGAAGGAGTCTTACTGAAAAAATAAATCAGATCTTCAATTACTTTCTCTTTACCGCCCATCAATTCCACCATTCCCGAAACATCATGAGGCACGAACCAACCTTGTTGATAAGAATTTGCTTCTATACAGCCATACCATTCTTTAAGACGTGCATTCTCTGGCCATGCTACCCATGAGCCATCTGCTTTACGAGGACGGAACCAACCTTTCTCTTGATCAAAAATATGATGATATGCCTGGCCTTTTTCGTAAAAAAGTCTAGCATCCTCGTCTTTTCCCATGGCCTGTGCCATTTGAGATACACACCAGTCTGTGTAAGCATATTCCAAAGTTGTCGAAATACTTAATGGTTCCGGTATATAACCTAATGAATCATTACCAAAATGCCGTGAAGTATTAACGGCATACCGATAAGCTTTCTCTGCATCATACGTACGAATTCCCTTTACATAAGCATCCGCCAAAACAGACAAGGCGGGATTTCCCAACATACAACCGGAATAGGAATTTAGAAATTCCCAACGTTCGTAATATTCACGTCCGCTCTGCTCTGCCATTGAAATCAATGAATTCAATTCATCGCTCACCAGACATGGGTTAATTATAGTCTGCAAAGGAAACTGGCTGCGAAATACATCCCATCCACTAAAAATAGTACGCTTTGTAAAAGCACTGTCCGTTGTATGTATTTTATAATCACCTCCTACATAACGACCATCCACATCAGTATAAATACGAGGATCAATCATTGTATGATACATAGCAGTATAAAAAATAGTTTTTTCATCTTCCGTACCACCAGATATCCGAATACGACTAAGTTCTTTATTCCACAAATCCGTAGCTTCCTTCTTTACCTGCTCTAAATCTTTAGAAGCTATTTCCTGTTTGAAATTATTAGCAGCTCCTTCCATATCAACGAAAGAGATACCCACTTTCATCTCTACAGTCTCCCCTTCTTTTGTAGGAAACTCTGTAAAAAAGCCCAAATGCTTACCTTCCAATTCTTTCTTATCTTTGATGACCGGAGCTTGTGAAACACGAGTCAAATAAGGAATACTAACCACTTCATCACGTTTCCGAACCCAACTTTCAGGAATATCCGCACTCCAGAAACCATAATCTGCCAAAGGTTTACTGAATTGAGCATAATAATAGACAGTATAATCGGCTTTTCCTTCACCATTCCCCCATCCACCACCATCAGGTGTACACTTCATCCAACCTTGAATGGTATGTTCATCTACAACCTTAATATATTGGGAAGTAGATGTTCCTCCCACTCTACGCGCTAAATCAATCTGAATACGAGACCGCTTATTAGAAGGATAAGTAAAACGTAAAATTCCACAATGCGGCGTTGCGCTACTTTCCACTTTTATACGGTAATCAGTCAACTCAACCGAATAATATCCTGCCTTGGCTGTCTCAGTCACTTTGTTATAAACTGAACGATATCCCTTTATACTATCATTATTTTCTTTCCCTGCTACTTTATATAATTCACCTGTTGTAGGCATTACCAAGAAATTTCCTAAATCGCCGAACCAGCCCACACCACTCATCTGTGTAAAGGCAAAGCCTTCAATCGTATTATGTTCATCACTATATCCAGAACCATTATCTCCTCCTGTGATGGTATTTGGACTAACTTGTACCATACCATAAGGAGTGGTAGCTCCCGGAAAAGTTTTACCTAATCCATGATATACACCCGCAGCCCCTACACTGGTACTGGCGCCAATAAACGGATTTACATAATCAGTCGGGATCAAATCTTCCGATACTGTACTGGTGGACGAACATCCCGTCATCCAGCATAAAAAGCAAACAAATAAAAGATTAGCAGTCGCTTTATACATAACAATATAATAAATTTAAATCAAACTCAGAACGAAAGTTCTAACACCGAAACGAGGCATCGAGATCATCATATCCGATTTTCCCGCACATGTTTTTATATTCTTTTTTTCGACACATTTTCCATTTAAATCCACCTCTTCCACACCGGACAATGGCATGTCAAAAGTAACCTTCTGTAATTTCTCGTTCCCTTCCGAATTAAACAGGCGTAATACGATCTTTCCATTTTCCAGATAAACAGCACTTACCTGATAACCGGTATTTTGTAAATTAATAAACGACTTTGATTCCGGTTTTGCCACCGAATAACAAGAAGATAATAAAGGTTCATTCCAACAATCACTGCTGTTTGCTACTGATGCCTTATCCCATTTACCCCGATGAGGCATAATCGCATATTTCATTTTTAAAGGACCGGTAATTTTATAATCAGGTCCCCAAAGTCCCCCACCCGAATATTGAGCTGTCAGCCCGAGCGGAAAGTCTTCTCCATAGGAATAAGAAGTTGTATGATCAGAAAATAAAGCCAATGCATAATCGCCTTTCTGTTCAGCTAAATCGACCCAATTGAGTATAATATTATGTTTGATTTGATCCCAAGAATTGAAAAAAGTATTATCGAGTGTACTTTCACACACATCGAATGGTGCATTCTTATAAATACGAGGAGAACGAAGATCGGCCGGAAACAATACATTCAATTTAAAACGATCATCACAAAAAGCTCTGCGATTACCACTCCAATGATTTTCTTTATACTCACCAATACCTACATTCTTCTTCCAATCAACCGTCAATTCAAAATCAATCCGTTTCACCCCCTTTGAAAGGGTTATTAACTGTGTAAATGGGTGAGAAGCAATCTCTCCCTCTATCTTTACTTTTTTCTCATATATGTTATCCCTCAATATAGTCAATCTGGCTGGAGCTTCTGTTGAGGAACGGAACTTACCCTCTTCATAAAAGAAACCTCTCAACTCTCCTAAAAAATACTCACCTGTTTTACGTGCAAATTCTTTATTCCCCTCTTTTTTAGCAATCAGGCTTTTGATAACTCCTCCCTTCGATAAGTCAAAAACAACCTTATACATGTCATTCTCAATCACGTATTCCTGCTCATTAACCTTCTTACTTTCTGAAACCTTTTCGCTTCCTGCAACGATCTTTTTACCTACTTCTTTCTTTTTTATACAATACGTGGAGTATCCGAAGGGAGGAATCTCTGCTTCAAAAAACAATCTTTTCTTTTCTCCTTCACTTTCTACAAAACAAGCTATCTCTTTACCTTTCCAATCACAAATAACAAAATCTGAATTCTCAGACTCTAAAGAAAGAAGAACACTCACCGGTTCTTTCCTTTCCACTCCTAAAGTGTTAAAAAGACGTACCCATTGCTGGTTAATGTCACCTTGCTGCGAGCCTGACAAATCATCAAAGTTTTGTATGGACGCTTCTATGATTCTATCAGAAATTCGATTCGTATCATCCGTCCATCGTTTAATCTGATCAGCCCATGTACCTTGTCTATTCAATCCGTTATAGGGCACAATCCAAGAATCATGATGCTGTGCCATCATTAAAGTACGCCATGCCTCATCCATATCTGCCTTCAAACAAGTATACCCATTCTTCAGATGAGCCATAACAGACATTTTCTCTGCCATGATAATCCTGTTTTCAGAAGTACGAACTTCCTGCGCTATCTTCTGTAATACTTGGCTACCCCACATCAGGTTTACGCGTATATCTTCCTGTGAGAAATGCCAATCATCATCAGTTTTTCCGATGGAGATATTCTCTATATAATCCCTCCATCTTATATATATAGAATTATTTTTTGTGTTCTTTCCACTTCCGATCCACGGACCGTTTTTCCATCCGGCATCCTGAAAACACATGCCAACCGGATGCTTGATCCCCGCTTCACGACAAGCCGTCAAATATGCTTCTGAATTCCCCCAAGCTGTTGTCTGCCATGTTGAGTTCTTTTCCAGTCGTTCACAAGCGTAACGAGGAACCGTCAAAATAGAAGTCCCGTCTGTCCCTATCCAATTAACCAGTTCGCCGCCATACGCAGCAGTATACCCTCCCCAACAAGTATTAGGGCACTTTAAGACAGCATATTTAAAACCGAATTGTTTAAGAATCTGTGGTAAACAACTCGTAAAACAAGGCTCTTCTACAGAATAAGTAACAAAATCAACTTCCGGAAAATGTGCATTGGTCTTGGTTATACCATATTGAAACTGCCGAATGATGCTCTCTCCTGAAATATTATAGCAATAAGGTTGTGCATAAGTAGGATTCGTAAATTCTACTTGCCGACTTGCCACGAGCTTTTTAAATTGTTGATAAGCTTCAGGAGTTTGTACATAAACAGTATCCCAGGTTTCCGGTTCTATCTCCAAACAAATCCGCCAATCCGGATGCATAGATAGCTGGTCTACTATAAATTGAGTTTTCCACTTCACCGGGTAATGCCCATATATTCCACCATGATACCCATCAACAAAATAAGCTTGTTGTGCACGAACATTACTATAAAAGAAAACTGCTAGTAATATGATATAAAATTGATTCATGGTATTCCAAAACTAGTTATCTTTCGCGCTGTTCCATCTTGCGCATAAATTCATCCAATTTTTGCTGTATCACTTCCTCATTGTCTTTATTTCCGGGGAATGTCCAGTCAATGATTACCAAAAGACTTTGATTATCAACAAAATTCTCTTTCAAAACTTTATCCTTATCCACCTCCATCAAAAAGCTTTCCTTCTCATCAGAAGTAAGTTCACCAGCAAAATATTTATTTAAAGACTCCTTCATTCTTCGTTCCTTTTTTTATCAAAGGACGATTATATCAATAAATACCCCTAAAAAGCATCTACAAATTAGTTAAACGTTTATGCAGCCAAACGCATATTCAACATTACACGCAACTTTTTAAGCGCTATTCCCATCTGACATTCCACTGTATTAACCGAAATCCCCAACCGCTCGGAAATTTCCCGGTATTTCAGCCCCTCCATACGACTCAATAAAAATATAGCACGACACTTTTTAGGCAAACTATTAATTGCTTCCCGGACTAGCTTTTCCATTTCATTTCCCTCATAGATATCCAATACATCAAAGCGATCCAAAGATTGCATTTTCAAATTCAACTCGACTTCGAAAGAAGCTTGTACATTCTCAACGTATTTCTGTTCGAACACTTTATGCTTTAGATAATCCAGACATCTATTTCTTACTAGCCTAAAAAGATAAGCATTTATATTCTCAATATGATCCATAGACTCTCTTTTTTCCCAAAGATCTGCAAAAACATCTTGTGTTATGTTTTCAGCATCCTCTTCCGACATCACAAATTCTTTTGCAAACCGAACTAGTTTGGGATAATAAATAAGATACAATTCTGAAAAACTCATAGTTGTGTGTTTCTTTAAATTAGTATTCAGTTATCAAAAATCTTGTGATGCAAATATAGAGATGAAAAAAGCCTACTTCTTAGTGGAAGTAGGCAGGAAAGTAAACGTTTTACAGTTCAATTATTATATATACATTTAATAATCAATAGTTTACAATAATACTATTTTTTAGTTTTGGTAAACTGAATAGAATCATTTTTGAGACAAAGAACCAAGTTTTTTTACCTCTTCTTCAAAGATATTACTATCAAGAGTGGACATTCTCTTCACTTTACTCTTATAATTATAAATTGTCTGCACAGAATAATGCAAAAATACAGCGATCTGTCCAACATCGGTAATTCCTAATCGAATCAATGCAAATATGCGTAATTCTGTATTCAGTTGATCTTTTTCCAGTTTATAGCGTTCCTCCGATTTCAACAAAGCATTGAACTCTTCCACAAAGTTAGGATACAATTTAAGGAACGCTTTATCAAAGTTCTGATAAAGCCCTTCAAGTTCTTTTTCAAAAGGACGGGAGGATGATTTATATAGATCATCAATCTGTCCGGTTTTGATTTTCCTGTTTACATTCTTTCTGTACTCATCGAGTTTATTAATATAAACGGCACATTGATTCATAAAATACCCCACATACTTTTCCTTAATCAAATTAGCTTCGTCGAGATTCTTATTCAGCCCGACCAGTTCCTCATTCATAGCTTTAAGATGCCGTTTAGCCTGGGATACAATTTTGGTTTGTTTATATGTAAAATACAGGGTAATAGCAAGTGCTACCACAAACAAGCTAGTCAGAAATATATAAAAACGAAGGTTCTGTTTTTGTTTTTCCAACCGGATCAAGTACGTATTTTCAATAATCGGATGGATGCGGGCAATAACTGTATTCTTAAAACGGGAGTTATAAAAGATGGCATCATCCAACGCTACTTTTATATAATTATAAGCCCTGTCTATATCTCCTTTATGATATAAATGAACTGCCAATGTCAATAATGCCTCATTCTCTTTGACTGCCAATTTTGTATCTGTCATAGCAGCCAGCATTAGAAACTTTTCTTCCAGTGCATAATTCCCAATCAACCGATAAGCCTTGGCAAGTCCCATAGCCATCATAGCATAGCCATGAGATGCCGGCTCTTGTTTATCATATATCTCTGTCAAAATCAGAAGAGCCTCTTTTACACTACCCTTATCTTGAAGCTTCACAGCTTTTTCTTTTCTATATTCATCCGACTGGTCAAATAAGATGCTCATCACAGTATCCCGATAAGCCTCTTTTTCCGATACATACTCGTTTGAAAACCGTACATCGTCCGTGTATTTAATGAGATTTTCATAATAACGTATACGATTCCAGCAATACAAAGCTTTCAAATGATCGGGTAAATCCGCACATTTTATCGACTTAAAAATATCATTTGCTTGAATAAACAAACCGGATAAGGAATAGACAAAAGCCAACCGGAGCTGCCCTTCCAAAAGATATTCTTTATTACCGATCGTTTTTGCTATATCAATATTCTCATGAATATATTGTTCTGCCGAATCACAGACAAAGGTTTCATATTGATGGATAATCTCTTTATTTAAATTATATGTATCCTCCAAAGAATTAAGGCCGACCTTCTTTTTCTTTAATTCTTTTATGGTAGCTTCTTTTTTCCGGGTGTATATCAAACGTTCAGAAATCACTTTATCCAACACCTTCAACAAAGAATCATTCTCACTATCTGCATAGAGGTAAAACAAGGAGTTTAGAAGGAAAAATATAAACCAAAGTGTGCGTTTCATAATCATGTATTCTTTCTTAATCTGCAAAAAAATGTATTTTCTTTGTGTTATTCGCCAAAAAGAGCGTAAATCATTCTTTTTATTGCATCTTTTAACAAATGAGGATGGAGAAATTATCCCATTCTAAATGATATTTGTGAAACCATGCTGACTAAAAAATGAATCTAAAAGATATGGAGTTAAAAAAAGCTTTTTTGCCATACGGACTTTGCAAAAAGTATAAATATTAGTTCTATATTTGCAGCCGTTAAAAGAGAAAGATGAAACAAAACTTAAAATTCGGACTACTTTTAGTGTTGGCTTTGCTCATCCATTGCGCAACTAACAGAGCAATGGAAGATATGTGCAAAGTTTCCTCCCCGACTTATCGGCAGGAGAAATGCTATGTATCACAAGATCGTCCGATTCAGGATGCTTTGGAACGTCTTTATAATCTTTATACGACTCAAACCTGTGATATGAGTCATACAGATGTCGCACATGTTCCGACAGATAAAAGCATGTTCTTGTTAATCGCTTATTTTTGTGATCATTACAAACATCAAGGTCCACCTTACCCTGTCTCATCCCATTCTCCTACATATTATTACGATCCTATCTCCTATTATATATATGGGTTGAGAAAGATTGTCATTTAGCCTACAGTACGGTAGACTCTTTTGCTCGTCATTTATTACAGTTGGTTTTATTCTCCATAGGGCGAATAGACTAATTGCTTATTTCTATATAATATTCAATCTAAACAGCTATTGAATTATGAATTTTACATTTTTAGTTGTTGTTTTGCTGACAGCGCTTGCTTTTGTCGGTGTAGTAATAGCCCTCTCGCGTGCTATCTCTCCCCGTTCATACAACCTGCAAAAGTTTGAGGCTTATGAATGTGGTATACCGACACGTGGTAAATCATGGATGCAGTTCCGTGTAGGATACTATCTGTTTGCCATTCTATTTTTGATGTTCGATGTCGAAACAGCTTTTCTGTTTCCGTGGGCGGTAGTTATGCGTGACATGGGACCACAGGGACTTATTAGTGTTCTCTTCTTCTTTATTATTTTAGTTCTGGGTCTTGCTTATGCCTGGAGGAAAGGAGCTTTGGAGTGGAAATAACCAAAAAACCAAAAATAAAATCTATTCCGTATGATGAGTTTATCGACAATGAATCATTGGAAAAGTTGGTCAAAGAACTTAATGCAGGAGGAGCCAATGTTGCCCTCGGAGTACTTGACGATTTTATCAACTGGGGGCGCAGCAATTCGCTGTGGCCGCTTACCTTTGCAACCAGTTGTTGTGGTATCGAATTTATGGCACTGGGTGCCGCGCGTTATGACATGGCCCGCTTTGGGTTTGAGGTAGCACGTGCCAGCCCGCGTCAGGCTGATATGATTATGGTATGCGGAACAATCACCAATAAAATGGCTCCGGTACTGAAACGACTTTACGACCAGATGCCCGATCCGAAGTATGTGGTTGCCGTAGGCGGATGCGCTGTCAGCGGAGGTCCTTTCAAGAAGTCCTATCACGTAGTAAACGGGGTGGACAAGATTCTTCCGGTAGATGTATATATTCCCGGATGCCCGCCACGTCCTGAAGCATTCTATTATGGCATGATGCAATTGCAACGCAAAGTAAAAATAGAAAAGTTCTTTGGTGGAGTAAACAGAAAAGAGAAGAAACCGGATTATTTAAGAAATGAAGAATGATGAATGATGAATGAAGAATTCGCATGCAACATCCCGGCAGATTTTTCATTCTTAATTTTTCATTCTTAATTTAATTTGATTTATGCAAGAAATACAATTTATAGCTCCTGCAGCGTTACACGACGAGATGCTGCGCTTGCGAAATGAAAAACAGATGGACTTTCTCGAAAGCCTCACCGGTATGGACTGGGGAGTAGCCGATGAGAAAGACGCTCCGGAAAAGCTCCGCGGCTTAGGCGTAGTCTACCATCTGGAATCTACCATTACAGGCGAACGGATAGCACTAAAAACAGCGACAACCAACCGCGAGCTACCGGAAATTCCGTCTGTCAGCGACATCTGGAAGATAGCCGACTTCTACGAACGTGAAGTTTTTGATTTTTATGGCATCACCTTTGTCGGTCATCCTGATATGCGCCGGCTCTACCTGCGTAACGATTGGATCGGTTATCCAATGCGTAAAGATAACGATCCGGAAAAGGATAACCCACTGTGCATGACCAATGAAGAGACGTTTGATACGACTCAAGAAATAGAACTGAACCCGGATGGAACCATCAAGAACAAAGAGACGAAACTGTTCGGCGAAGAAGAATATGTAGTCAACATCGGTCCGCAACACCCTGCTACCCATGGTGTAATGCGCTTCCGTGTTTCTCTGGAAGGTGAAATTATTCGTAAGATTGATGCGAACTGCGGGTATATCCACCGAGGCATCGAGAAAATGAATGAAAGCCTCACTTATCCTCAAACATTGGCTTTGACAGACCGTCTGGACTATTTGGGCGCGCATCAGAACCGCCATGCATTGTGTATGTGCATTGAAAAAGCCATGGGCATTGAGGTCAGTGAACGCGTACAGTACATCCGTACCATAATGGACGAGTTGCAACGTATCGATTCTCACTTGCTGTTCTACTCTTGTCTTGCTATGGACTTAGGAGCGTTGACAGCATTCTTTTATGGATTCCGTGACCGCGAGAAAATTCTCGATATCTTTGAAGAAACTTGCGGCGGACGTCTGATTATGAACTACAATACGATTGGCGGTGTACAGGCTGATCTTCATCCTAACTTCGTCAAACGAGTAAAAGAGTTCATTCCATATATGAGAGGAATTATCCACGAATATCATGATATATTCACGGGTAACATCATCGCACAAAGCCGTATGAAAGGCGTCGGTGTGTTAAGCCGTGAAGATGCCATCTCTTTCGGTTGTACCGGAGGTACAGGCCGTGCATCAGGATGGGCGTGTGACGTACGTAAACGAATGCCATACGGTGTATATGACAAAGTCGATTTCAAAGAAATCGTTTATACGGAAGGCGACTGCTTTGCCCGTTACCTGGTGCGTATGGATGAGATCATGGAAAGTCTGAACATCATTGAGCAATTAATAGACAATATTCCCGAGGGACCTTATCAGGAGAAGATGAAACCTATCATCCGTGTTCCGGAAGGCAGTTACTATGCAGCAGTAGAAGGAAGTCGTGGTGAATTTGGTGTCTTCCTGGAAAGTCAGGGTGACAAAACGCCTTACCGCCTGCACTACCGTGCTACGGGATTGCCGCTTGTTGCTGCAATTGACACCATTTGCCGGGGCACAAAGATTGCCGACTTAATTGCTATTGGCGGAACAATAGATTATGTCGTTCCGGATATTGACAGATAATACTTAATTATTAAAAATATATGTTCGACTTTAGTATAGTAACAAACTGGATACATGAGCTACTGCTCTCCATTATGCCGGAGGGATTAGCCATCTTTATAGAATGTGTAGCTGTCGGCGTGTGCCTCGTAGCACTGTATGCCATCCTGGCTATCATATTGATCTACATGGAGCGTAAGGTCTGCGGTTTCTTCCAGTGTCGTCTTGGACCGAATCGTGTTGGTAAATGGGGGTCTATCCAAGTGGTCTGCGACGTGCTCAAAATGCTGACCAAAGAAATCTTCATGCCGAAGGGTGCCGACCATTTCCTTTACAATCTTGCTCCATTCATGGTGATTATCGCTTCATTCCTGACTTTCGCTTGTATTCCTTTTAATAAAGGTGCGGCGATTCTGGACTTTAATGTGGGCGTGTTCTTCCTGTTGGCAGCTTCCAGCATTGGAGTTGTCGGTATCTTGCTGGCCGGTTGGGGTAGTAACAACAAATTCTCTTTGATCGGTGCCATGCGAAGCGGTGCACAGATTATCAGTTATGAACTTTCTGTTGGTATGAGTATCATGACAATGGTAGTGCTGACGGGAACCATGCAATTTTCTGAAATCGTAGAAGGACAAGCTGATGGTTGGTTCATCTTCAAGGGACATATTCCTGCGGTCATTGCTTTCATCATCTATCTGATTGCCGGAAATGCAGAATGTAACCGTGGCCCGTTCGACCTTCCCGAAGCGGAAAGTGAGCTGACAGCCGGATATCATACTGAATACTCCGGTATGGGTTTCGGTTTCTTCTATCTGGCAGAATACTTGAATCTGTTTATCGTAGCCAGTGTTGCCGCCACTATCTTCCTGGGAGGATGGATGCCGCTGCACATTGTTGGTTTGGATGGATTTAACACTGTAATGGATTATATTCCGGGCTTTATCTGGTTCTTCGCCAAAGCATTCTTTGTGGTATTCCTTTTGATGTGGATCAAATGGACTTTCCCACGCTTGCGTATCGACCAGATCTTGAATCTGGAATGGAAATACCTGGTTCCAATTTCTATGGTAAATCTATTATTAATGGCATGCTGCGTAGCTTTCGGCTTCCACTTTTGATAAATGAAAATTATGGAATATAAAGATAAAAAATATACGTACTTAGGTGGTCTGGTGCATGGCATCAGTACACTGGCAACGGGTATGAAAACCAGCATCAAGGTATACTTCCGTAAGAAAGTGACCGAGCAATACCCCGAAAACCGGAAAGAGCTGAAAATGTTCGACCGTTTCCGTGGTACGCTGAATATGCCCCACAATGAGAATAATGAACATCGCTGTGTAGCTTGCGGACTGTGCCAAATGGCTTGTCCGAACGATACAATCAAAGTGACCAGCGAAACCGTCGAAACAGAAGATGGAAAAAAGAAGAAAATCCTGGCAACCTATGAATATGATTTGGGTGCCTGTATGTTCTGCCAGCTCTGTGTCAATGCTTGTCCGCACGATGCCATCACATTCGACCAGAACTTCGAACATGCAGTCTTCGACCGGACGAAACTTGTCCTGAAGTTGAACCACGACGGTAGTAAAGTAATAGAAAAGAAAAAAGAAGTTTAGATATGGGATCAACACTTGAAACAGTAGTATTCTACTTTTTGGCAGCATTTATTATTGCTATGTCCATCATGACGGTGACTACCCAACGTATCGTACGCTCGGCCACCTACCTGCTCTTCGTGCTCTTCGGCACGGCCGGCATCTATTTTTTGCTGGGTTACACCTTTCTGGGGTCCGTTCAGATTATGGTTTATGCCGGTGGTATTGTCGTTCTTTATGTATTCTCCATCCTGCTGACCAGCGGAGAAGGCGACCGGGCCGAGAAAGCAAAACGAAGTAAAGTCTTAGCCGGACTCTTCACTATGATTGCCGGTTTGGCCATTATCCTGTTTATCACACTGAAGCACGATTTCATGCAGACAGCTAATTTAGCCCCGCAAGAAATTAGCATTCATGCTATCGGGAACGCTTTATTAAGTAGTGACAAATACGGTTATGTATTGCCTTTCGAAGCTGTCAGCATATTATTGCTGGCGTGTATCATCGGTGGCATCATGATTGCACGTAAGAGATAGGAATTTTAAGTATTAACTATCAAAATAGAGTTCGAATATGATACACATGGAATATTACCTGGTAGTTTCTACCATCATGATGTTTGCAGGAATCTATGGATTCTTTACCCGCCGAAACACACTGGCTATCCTGATTTCTGTAGAGTTAATGCTGAATGCTACGGACATCAACTTCGCCGTATTCAATCGTTTCCTTTTTCCGGGGGGAATGGAGGGTTATTTCTTTGCACTCTTTTCCATCGCCATCTCGGCTGCGGAAACTGCAATAGCTATCGCCATCATGATTAACATTTATCGTAATCTTCGAAGCATTCAGGTGCGCAACCTGGACGAGTTGAAGTGGTGATTTGTTTCATTCCCAGGAACAAGGTGTTTCATCCCTTGAAACACTTCGTTTCACACCGAGAAACAAAGTGTTTCTCACCGAGGAACAACTAGTTTCACACCGGGAAACCAAACAGAAGGTCCGAGTATAGTGATTATCAGCTATAAGACCAAAAATTAATAATAATAACTCAAGTAATTAAATAAAACTGTATGGAACTAACAATTCTAATACTCCTTCTTCCTTTCTTCTCCTTTCTCATATTGGGAATCGGAGGTAAATGGATGTCCCACCGGACAGCGGGTACAATCGGTACGCTGATACTGGGAGCAGTAGCAGTACTATCCTACGTTACAGCTATCCAATATTTCTCCGCTCCACGACTGGAAGACGGAACATTCGCCACACTGATGCCTTACAACTTCACGTGGCTTCCTTTTACAGAGACTTTACACTTCGATTTGGGCATCTTGCTCGATCCTATATCGGTAATGATGTTGATCGTCATCTCTACAGTGTCACTGATGGTACATATCTACTCTTTCGGTTACATGAAAGGAGAAGTCGGTTTTCAACGCTATTACGCTTTCCTATCCCTGTTTACCATGTCTATGCTGGGATTGGTCGTTGCAACCAACATCTTCCAGATGTACCTTTTTTGGGAGCTGGTGGGGGTAAGTTCTTACCTGCTAATCGGTTTTTATTATACAAAACCGGCTGCCATTGCTGCTTCCAAGAAAGCGTTTATTGTTACTCGCTTTGCTGACTTGGGCTTCCTGATCGGTATCCTGATTTACGGATATTACGGTGGTACATTCGGCTTCACTCCGGATACAGTATCCTTGATAAGCGGTGGAGCTTCTATGCTTCCGTTGGCTCTCGGACTGATGTTTGTCGGTGGTGCCGGTAAAAGTGCCATGTTCCCGTTGCATATCTGGTTGCCGGATGCAATGGAAGGTCCTACTCCGGTCAGCGCATTGATTCATGCGGCTACCATGGTAGTTGCCGGTGTATATCTGGTGGCACGTATGTTCCCACTTTTCATTACATACGCACCGAATACGCTGCACATGGTTGCTTGGGTAGGTGCATTTACAGCATTCTACGCGGCAAGTGTGGCTTGCGTACAATCAGACATCAAACGTGTACTGGCTTTCTCTACCATTTCACAGATTGGCTTCATGATGGTAGCTCTGGGTGTTTGTACTTCCATGAATCCGCACGAAGGAGGTTTGGGCTACATGGCTTCCATGTTCCACCTTTTCACACATGCCATGTTTAAGGCATTACTCTTCCTCGGTGCAGGTAGCATTATCCATGCCGTACATTCTAATGAAATGTCCGCTATGGGAGGTTTACGCAAATATATGCCGATCACTCACTGGACATTCCTGATTGCTTGTCTGGCTATTGCCGGTATTCCTCCGTTCTCGGGCTTCTTCTCGAAGGATGAAATTCTGGCTGCTTGTTTCCAATACAGCCCTGTAATGGGATGGGTGATGACAGTCATCGCTGCAATGACAGCTTTCTATATGTTCCGCCTTTACTACGGTATTTTTTGGGGGAGCGAGCCGCCCCGGGCAGGTTCCCATTCGGAACATAACACGCCGCACGGAAACTTGGAAGCGGCACCTTGCCGCCCACATGAGAGTCCGTTGGCTATGACTTTCCCGCTGATGTTCCTGGCAGTTGTAACTTGTGGAGCAGGATTTATTCCTTTCGGACACTTCATCAGTTCGAATGGTGAATCTTATTCTATCCATCTCGATCCGTCAGTAGCTATTACGAGCGTTGTTATTGCGATTATTTCGATTGCAATCGCTACATGGATGTACAAGAATGCCAAACAGCCTGTTGCTGATTCGTTGGCAAAACGATTCAAAGGTCTGCACAAGGCAGCCTATAATCGCTTCTATATTGATGATATCTACCAGTTTATTACGCATAAGATTATCTTCCGCTGCATCTCTACTCCTATCGCATGGTTCGACCGTCATGTAGTGGATGGATTCTTTGACTTCCTGGCATGGGCTACCAACACAACAAGCGACGAGATTCGTGGTTTGCAGAGCGGTCAGGTACAACAATATGCGTATGTGTTCCTTTGCGGTGCATTGGCACTTATCCTACTGCTGATTCTCTAAATAGTAAATAGTAAATCTTTAAATAGTAAATCATAAAGATGAATTTCTTATCCATATTCGTACTTATCCCCTTATTGATGCTGGCCGGACTTTGGGCAGCACGAGGAATCAAAGCCATCCGGGGGGTTATGGTTACTGGCGCATCGGCACTTCTGATTGCCTCCGTCGTACTTACATTCCTGTATCTGGGAGAGCGTAGCGCCGGAAACACGGCAGAAATGCTTTTCCGTGCAGATATGCTTTGGTATGCCCCGCTTCACATATCCTATTCAGTAGGTGTTGACGGAATTTCGGTAGCCATGTTGTTATTGTCTGCTGTCATCGTATTCACCGGTACATTCGCTTCCTGGCGCCTGCAACCGCTGACGAAAGAATATTTCCTCTGGTTCACCCTGTTGTCTATGGGAGTATTCGGATTCTTTATATCCGTCGATTTGTTCACCATGTTCATGTTCTACGAAATTGCGTTGATACCGATGTACTTGCTGATTGGTGTATGGGGATCAGGACGTAAAGAATATGCAGCCATGAAACTGACTCTTATGTTGATGGGCGGTTCCGCTTTCCTATTGATCGGTATTCTCGGAATCTATTTCGGTTCGGGAGCAACCACCATGAACCTCCTCGAAATTGCACAGTTGCACAACATACCTTTTGCACAGCAATGCATCTGGTTCCCGCTGACTTTCCTCGGCTTCGGTGTATTGGGCGCCCTTTTCCCGTTCCACACATGGAGCCCTGACGGTCACGCTTCCGCCCCGACTGCCGTATCCATGCTTCATGCCGGAGTATTGATGAAACTGGGAGGTTACGGATGTTTCCGTATCGCCATGTATCTGATGCCGGAAGCAGCCAACGAACTTTCCTGGATATTCCTGATACTGACAGGTATCTCTGTCGTTTACGGAGCCTTCTCCGCTTGTGTACAGACCGACTTGAAATATATCAATGCTTATTCATCCGTATCACACTGCGGACTGGTTCTTTTCGCCATTCTGATGCTAAACCAGACAGCAGCAACAGGAGCAATCCTTCAGATGCTTTCGCACGGATTGATGACAGCCTTGTTCTTTGCTCTGATCGGTATGATATATGGACGTACACACACACGTGACGTTCGCGAACTTGCCGGTTTAATGAAAATTATGCCGTTCCTTAGTGTATGTTATGTGATTGCCGGTCTTGCCAACCTCGGTCTGCCGGGATTAAGCGGTTTCATTGCTGAAATGACCATCTTCGTCGGCTCTTTCCAGAACAACGACGTATTTCACCGTACACTGACCATCATCGCCTGCTCTTCGATTGTGATTACCGCAGTCTACATCCTGCGCCTGGTAGGTAAGATCCTGTACGGAACCTGCACCAACAAACATCACCTCGAACTGACCGACGCAACGTGGGACGAACGTGTAGCCGTTATCTGCCTCATCGTTTGCGTTGCCGGACTAGGTATGGCTCCTTTCTGGGTTAGCCACATGATTGGTGAAAGCGTATTACCGGTTGTCTCACAACTAATCCCCTAACTCATAAATCATAATTCTTAATTCATAAATAAACAAGATGGATTATTCACAATTTCTAAATATGCGAGAAGAGCTGTCGCTCATAGCTGTCTTACTGCTGCTATTTCTAGCTGACCTCTTCATGAGTCCGGATGCACACAAAAATAGTGGGAAAGCACGCCTGAACACCATGTTGCCCGTTATTCTGATGGCTATCCATACGGCTATCAACCTGATTCCGGGAACTGCTGCCGATGCATTCGGTGGTATGTATCACTATGTACCGATGCACACAGTTGTTAAATCGATCCTGAACGTCGGTACACTGATTGTTTTCCTGATGGCACACGAGTGGATGAAAAGAGAAGACACTTCATTCAAACAAGGAGAATTCTATGTGCTTACACTCTCTACCTTGTTTGGTATGTATCTCATGATTTCCGCCGGCCATTTCCTGATGTTCTTCATCGGGCTCGAAACAGCTTCTATTCCGATGGCAGCATTGATTGCCTTCGATAAATACCGTCACAACTCTGCCGAAGCAGGTGCCAAATACATTCTGACAGCTCTTTTCTCCAGTGCATTGCTGTTATTTGGTCTGTCCATGATCTATGGTTCTGCCGGGACTCTTTATTTCGATGACCTCCCTGCCCATATCGACGGAAATCCGTTACAGATCATGGCATTTATATTCTTCTTCACAGGAATGGCATTCAAGTTGTCACTGGTTCCGTTCCACTTATGGACAGCAGACGTTTACGAAGGCGCTCCGAGTACAGTTACCGCTTATTTGAGTGTTATATCAAAAGGATCGGCTGCATTTGTATTATTGGCCGTCCTTATCAAAGTATTCGCTCCAATGATTAATGACTGGCAGGAAGTACTTTATTGGGTAACCATCGCTTCTATCACTATTGCCAATATATTTGCTGTCCGTCAGCAAAACCTGAAACGTTTGATGGCGTTCTCCAGTATTTCGCAAGCGGGATATATTATGTTAGGCGTTATCGGAGGCACAGCACAAGGCATGACAGCATTGGTATATTATGTATTAGTGTATGCTGCCGCCAACCTCGGAGTATTTGCCGTTATCACTATCGTGGCATTACGCAGTCAGAAATTCACGCTCGAAGATTACGCAGGACTTTATAAAACGAATCCCAAAATCGCTCTTTTGATGACTCTGTCTCTGTTCTCATTGGCAGGCATCCCTCCGTTTGCCGGATTCTTCTCTAAGTTTTTTATCTTCATGGCTGCTTTCGATGCAGGTTTCCACTTGCTGGTATTCATCGCATTGGTAAATACAGTGATTTCGTTGTATTACTATCTATTGATTGTAAAAGCAATGTACATCACTCCTTCCGACAACCCGATTCCTACTTTCCGCAGCGATCGTTGCACAAAATGGGGACTAGCACTTTGCACATTGGGTATCATCGGACTGGGTATTGCAAGTATCGTATATCAATCTATCGATAAACTGTCGTTCGGAATTTAAACGGACTACACCTTTTCACCAAAGAAACGGTCTTGGTTTCATGTCAGTATCAATCGACATCAAAACCAAGACCGTTTCTTCTATATAAAAGCCGCTTTTATTAATGAGGAAGGAAGATATTCACCTGCCTTATTACCACTCTACCGGGCACAGTTCATCTCTTCCGTCACGATCACTCCGGGAATAGTAAACCAAAACCTTGATCCTTTTCCTTTTTCAGAATCAACGCCAATCCGCCCACCTAATTGTTCAACGATGCTCTGACAGATAGAAAGTCCCAATCCTGTACCGTGTACAAAAGAATTAAGCTTCACAAAACGCTCAAAGATATGTGGCAACTGCTCTTTTTCAATACCGATGCCTGTATCTTCAACATAGAATTCCAATTCGCCATCTTTTAGTTTATATCCCACATGAATACTACCTTCAGAGGTAAACTTCATTGCATTGTTAACAAAGTTAGAGATCACCTGATGTATACGGTTACGGTCACTAATGACATGACAAACCGGAAGATGATCATCAAACACCAGTTCCACCTCTTCTTTCGCTTTCATCCCCATAGAGCGGACAATATCCTCACATAACAGATTTACATCTACATCTCCGTTAGTAAACTCAAATGTACCCGCTTCAATCTTTGACAAATCGAGTATATCTGAAATTAATTGCAACAAAAGTTCATTATTCTCACGTACAATCTTAATATACTCCTGACGTTCTGCCAGCTCTTCAGTTTCTACCAGCAAATCGGAGAAACCGACAATGGCATTCAGCGGCGTACGGATTTCATGACTCATATTGGCAAGGAAAGCACTTTTCAAACGATCCATCATCTCTGCTTTATCACGTGCCTGAATCAATTCGGCTTCAGTCTCCTTCAATTCTGTAATGTCATAATTGATACCGATGATTTCTATTTCATTTTCTTCCGGTTTATAATTGGTGACCATCACATTACTGCTGACCCAATTCCATTCGTTCTTCGTTCCGGGACGACGAATACGCATCTCCCCTTGGAAATGCCTCCTTTTTCCGTCTCTGACTCCATCATAAAAATCAAGGAAACGCTTACGGTCTTCGGGATGCATTTGGCTATAAACTGCTACCACCTCACTCAAAGGAATATCTTCCTCCTCACCTAAATTCTTATACCACTGTTTTATAGCATAACCTTTGCGGTTCAAGAGATTCAATTTAGCATATCCTACTTTTGCATAATCGGATATCATCAAGAAGAAATTCTCAAAATCACGAATACGGTTCATTGCATCAATACGCTCCGTATTGTCAATGCTTATTAAAATATATCCGCTGAAGTTGCCCTCATTATCATATAGTTTACTAACCTTCGAATATAGTTCTATCACATTAGAACGGCTTGTCTCATAATATCCTCCTGCTTGCTCAAAAGAATAATTAAGTCTGAAATCTACTAAATCTTCATTCCGTACACGATCACGTATGTTCTGCGGCACATTCGGATTATCAAAGAAGTTAACTCCGATCACATCCGACTTATTCACTACACCGAATATCTCCAAATCCTTATTATTCAGGTCTATCAAATAGCCATCCTTATCGTAGATCTCTACTCCTGCCGGAATATTAGCAAATATGTTCTGAAAGAGCTTCTCGCTACGGTCCAATGCCCGGTTAGCTTGTACCGATCCTGTAGAATCGAGGAACAAACCGACTATTTCATCTTTTCCGGGAGAATAAATAACCCAATGCGTATACCGTTCCGTTCTTGGAAAATATTCATCTTTCTCCCTATAAGAATTACTATCCAGTATCTCTTCCAGAAAATTAAGTTTTTGGAGATAGTCAGGATGCTTTTCAGATGCCAAAGAACCAATATACGACTCCAAAGGAAGCCCGAAAAAGGTTGAACTGACCTCATTCGCATCCGTCACCCGATAATCGCAAGGTTTATTATTCTCGTCACGGATAATGGACATACGTATATATCCCATCGGCATAAAATGAAACAGATTATTTAGGAAAGTCTGTTCACGGATTACCTTGTCCTTAGTTTTACGCAACTCGATACAGATATTTATAATATTTCCCAATGAGGAGAACCATTGAAAATCTTCATTACTCCAGTCATGGTAGGTCTCAACCAAATCAATCCCCATATATCCCCAAACGCGGTCGCCTGTCATCAAAGGAGTCACCATTAACGATTTGATTCCCTGAACTACAAGAATCTGATATTCATCAGGAGCCTCTTCTAATAACTGCTCCAGTGTATTTAAAATAATCGGCTTGCCCGATAATATCTGTTCACTCCACCATTTTGACTCACTGGCAGGCATGTCCTGCAGATTGTCTATCTCTGCCGATACTCCTTCAGAAACAACTTCGTAGATACAACTATGATGGGCATAAATTTCATCGTATTCAAAAATATAAACACGACCTTTTCCATTATAAAGATTCAGAATATCTCTTAAAATATCTGCGATACAAGATTCTACTGCCTCATCACGTAGGAAACGAAGCAACGATTGCGAAACAAAATTCTGACGACAAAGCAAATCATTCACACGCCTTAATGCATCCCTTTGATCTTCCTCCTTGGGAGCCTCAACGCGCTGGATTATTCCGAAGGACTTATCACCTCCATCAACACCCGTACCCTTCTCACGAAAAGCCAGACGGGTATGCAGCCAAACCTCACCATATTTTGAATGAATCGGGAAAGTTTGTTCGTAAAAGTCCTTATGGATAGAAGAATTTGCCCGGAACTCCTGAGCAATCTGCTTGCGATAATCTTCACGTATCAGGTTTAGAAAATCCGAAGTAGAGATGGTGTCGCCGTCCAATCCCAAAAGATCAGAAAGATAATCGGAACATAAATAACATCCTGCCGTTAAATCTACTTCCCACCATCCGATTTGTGCAAGAGAAGCCATTTTTTTGTATCGCTCGTTGTCTGTTTGCATATTTTGTATCGTTGTAAAATAATAGGTTGACAAATATACGAAAAAGGTAATCACTGATACCATAAAGGAGCAAATAAAAAAGCTAAAAGAAGATTACGAAAACAAATAAATAGAATATGGGAGAATCTGTTTGTTACAAATTCTCCCATACCTCCTATTAAAAAAGATACACTTTGCTACTCTATATCTTATTTATAAGGAAGAGAAATTATATCCGCTCCAAGTGAACAGGGATGCATCTGCACCTGTATTCGTAGTTGGCTCGGTAAATGTATTCAATGTACCGTTCAGCTTATTCTTAAAGTTCAATGTATGGGTGATGCTGATGCTGGAAGCAGCATTTCCTGTACCTTTATTGTCATTCATATCAATCAAATCGATTGTACCGCCTGAACCTTTGACAAGGGCATTGGTGATCGTAGCTTTTGCTCCACGACGGATTTTAATCACATCTTGCATACGGTCTACATTATCCGTTGTATTGGCAGCATTATTTACGATTGTCATATTTTCAACCACAAAGTCCGACTGACGTAAATGATCCGGATAAATGCCATCCAAGTTACCATCTGCTTCAATGCCGCGCGGATCTGCTTCCGTACTGGTATAACCGCTTTCCCAAACACCATAGCAGTTTTTCAATTTACCGGAATATCCTTGAGTGAAGTCGAACATGTCATCATCCGGGTTCACAGCCAATAGGTTGGTTACATTCACCGTACCGCCAAAGAATTCGACGGCATCATCCGCACTCTCAAGAATGTAGATATTCTCGATCTTGGTACCGTTTCCAACACCGTTCAGTGTCAATCCGTTGTGCTCGATATCGGCAGTAGAGCGGGCACCGGCATAGCAGATTTTCACATAAGTCAGTGAACCGGAATTGTCATTATCGACATTACCACCGTATTTATAGTTGTTGTCGATTTCCGTCAGACCTGTATCACTCTTATTGGCGTTCGAACCGGAAATCGGAGCTTTACCATTGATAATGATTCCTCCCCAATAGCCGGATGTAGGGGTTGTTGAATTGGCAGTGAAAACAATCGGTTTATCAGCTGTACCGTCAGCATAAAGTTTACCGCCCTGTGCTACCAGCAGATAACTGCTGAAACCTTCGCGAGCCTTAATCGTTGTTCCGGCAGGGATATTCAGACGGCCTCCATTTTCAATGACTACCGTTCCGTTCAGAATATATTCCTTAGCTTCCAGTGTCTGTTCTCCGGTCAGCGTGCCGGACAGGATATTTTCGCCCACAACAATAGAACTACCGGTCCCACCGTTGTTTCCACCATCTCCGTTACCATCACCGTCCCCGTCACTATCACTGCTACATGCAGTCAATGTAAGTGCTGTTGCCATAACGGCAAACGTCATAAAGTTCACAAACAATCTTTTCATTTTGCTTTCATTATTAGTTAATAATCTTATTTCATCACCCGGCTTAGAATGTACACGACACTCCCAGGCTTATATTTATTCCTTTCTTATAATCATTCAGTATCACCTTTTCCCCGTTTTCGTTCGCTTTGCGGCTTAACTTATAAGAGGGATTCAGCAGGTTGCGGGCTTTCAGGTTAAGGGAAAGATGCTTGTTCAGTTTGGCTTGGGACACAAAATCCAGTATCAGTACTCCCTGCTCCATCACATCCTGATAACCCTGCGTGCCAATGGTATATATCTTATCACTCACATAATTAAGTACCAATGTATTGACAAAACTGCGTTCTCCTTTCGTGAAGTTATGCGAGAGATCGAAATTGACAATCCACGGTGCAGCTCCTTCCAGTTGCGAGCCAGTGGTAACCGTTGCCAAAGGCATTTTTGCATTCGTGTAGATATAAGAGCCATTCAATCCCAAAGAGAGTTTATTCATTCCGTGCGCAGCATTACTCACCGGACGGACAAACAGATTCTTACGTATTTCTATCTCCACTCCTGCCACGGTTGCCTTATCCGCTATATTCTCATAAGAAAGATAACCTCCGGCACTTGCCACTTCGATGCGGGATATCGGATTCTTAATCAATTTATAGAAAGCTGTGAGAGAAATCAACTCGGTCGGAGTGGGATTAAAGTCCCACTTCAGATCAAGGTTATAATGATCCGAAGGTTTCAGATTGGGATTCCCCTGACTGTTGAAGTTCACGCCGACATAACGGTAAGGAGATATTTCCTTTGCCTGCGGAAGCGTATATGTTTTACTAGCTCCCAGACGAAGCGAGTTTTTATCATTCAGATTGTATTTGAGATTCAAGCTGGGCAGGAAATAATCTTTTTGGATGGTATTGTTTCCTTTAGAACCTCCACGATTCACATTGTAATCCACTTCAATATCTACCTTGTCGTATTTCATTCCCAGATTCACAATCCAACGGGGAGTAAACTGGTAGGTAGCCTCGGCATAAGCGGAATGGATATTCTTTTTCACGGTATATTCATCTAAGTTCTTTTGTATCTTGAACCAGTCGGAAGCAAAGTTTTCCTGATTATAATAATCGTCAAGCGAGAAGTCGTCCAAAGAAGGGATGGTAGAAACATGTCCTACGGTCAGGTTATACTCCGTAGCTTTGAAGTTATCATCTACGAATCGGCCTGTATATCCGAAACGGATATTCGAAATTTCGTCTATATTATCTTTCAGACGATAGACCAAGCCTGCTTTTACATTCAAGTCGTCTTCATCTAAAGTTGAGAAATAGCGCTGTTGTGAGTTGCCCCTTAGCAACGTATAGCCGTCTTCCGCTTTAGTCAGGTTATTGATACGACGATCCGGTTCATACCCTTTCACCATATTATAGGAAGCACCTGCATCGAGACTTAATGATTTGGTCAATCCCCAGTTAGTCATCAGTTGATTAACGATCAGCATATTATCATTCGTTTGTTGGCGACGGGTGAATCCGAGGTTTTCATAGTCGTCACTAAAAATCGAGTTCTTACCGTTGTAATCGCCCACCGACTGGGTATTGGCATGAATCATCATCAAATTATAACTGATGTGATGACGATTCTGCATATCGAAATCCACATTGGCAAGTGCCAGCTGACTGATATTCTCCGCATACTTCTTTCCATTCATATCTTTGTAGACCGTACCGCCGGTAGTTGTATTACGTATGATTTCATCCGTATACTGATAGTCCGTCGTATGTCCGGCAGTCAGGAAGAAAGAAAGTGGATTTTTGTCTTTTCCGACATAGAATCGTTTACCTCCGGAAATACTGTAACTCCGGTTGATTTGCAAATGTTGAGCGGAAGGGTCTAACTTATTTCTGAAGTTCCATGAGTTTTCATCGGCAGGTTCGGTGCGATTAGCAAAGCCCATGAAGTTCACTCCATCCTGTTTCAGAAAATCGGCTGCTACCGTTTGTGTATTCAAGCCACCGGAAATGCCGAATCCCAGATTACCGCTACCAATGAGTTCTTTGGATACGATATCAATGGTTGCCCCTCCGACATCGCTGCTGCCTCCCGCGTTGAATGCTTTATTTACGCCTACGGACTGAATAATGTCCGTACCGAAGAAATCAAGAGAGATATTCTTATATTCCGGGTCTTCGGAAGGAAGAGCAAATCCATTAAAAGTAGTTGCATTGTACCGGTCTCCCAATCCACGGACAAAGACATTTTTCACTCCGTCTTGTTTAGACACTCCGGCAACTTTCGTCACAGCACCTTCTGCATCCGAAACACCCTTGCGGGAAAGCTCCCTGACACCAACAGATTGTACGGCAATGACTGCTTTTTGCTGTTCGAGCAACAGCATATTCTCATTTTCCCTATTCTTCTTAGCTACAACCACCACATCGGCAAGTTCCTGTGCATCGGTTTCCAACTCCAGATTCAGTATCACCTGTTTTCCATTCTCCACACGCACTTTATGGCGCACTTCTGTTTTGTAGCCTACATATTTAATCTCAATATCATACATACCTTCCAGAATGCCCATACTGTTCAATTCGAAATTGCCCTCCATATCGGTCACTGCTCCGGCTTGAGTTCCGAGCAAACGTATCGTAGCTCCTATCAAAGGTTCCTTGGATAGTTTGTCTTTCACAGCTCCTTTAATCTTGATATTAGCAGCCAATGCAGGAAGTACACACAACAGGCAAAAGAAGGCTACCACTGAAAATCGGATAAGAAATAGTTTTTTCATCTAACTTTGCTCTACGTTTTAATTACGTCGGCAAAGATAGAGGGTGAGCATTACAACTATAAGACGAAATAAATACAATCTATTGAAAGAGTCATTGCAAGATGATGACAAGATGTTACAAACGTATTATCAATCAGTTACGCTATAACTTTAACCTGTTTATAAGCAAATTTAAGACCAGAACTTCACTCTTTTATCTCTCATTATGCATAAAATTAATCGTCTGATAGTTGTGAGAAGGTGAAAATTCTGGCTGATAGTGTATTTCTACCCGCTTGTCGTCAAAGATATGTTTCATCGCTTTTCAATGCATTACGCAAAGAAACACCGATAGCTCCTTTCCCACTAAGTATATATCCAACGTTGGACTTTCTTAAAAAAAGAACAGGCATAATTGACTTGAAACTAAATATCATTATCTTTGTGTATGTTTCACGCTAAAAACAAATATGCGTCATGGAAGAGAATTTCAGAAGATATCCGATAGGAATACAGAACTTTGAAGATTTACGCAATAATGATTGTGTCTATGTTGATAAAACGGAATTGATTTATCGTTTGACTCATACAAATAAAGTCTATTTTCTAAGTCGTCCCCGACGCTTTGGGAAAAGTTTGCTGGTTTCTACACTAGAGGCTTATTTCCTGGGAAAAAAAGAACTGTTTCAGGGCTTGGCTATGGAGACTCTGGAAAAGGATTGGACGGTTTATCCGGTATTACACTTTGATTTTAGTGTGAGTAAATATATAACCGCTGATATGCTGTCAGCCGTTATTAACCGCCAATTGCTTTTATGGGAGAAAATTTATCAACGGGAAGAAGGAGAAACGACTTTCAGTTTACGTTTTGAAGGAATTATTCGTCGTGCTTACAAACAGACGGGTAAACAGGTGGTGGTATTAATAGATGAGTATGACTCACCAATGCTGGACAGCAATCATAATGATGAAGTTCAAAAGGAAATACGTAATATCATGCGGGATTTCTTTAGTCCACTGAAAGCCCAGGGACAGTATCTTCGTTTCTTATTATTGACAGGTATCAGCAAATTCAGCCAAATGAGTATCTTCAGCGAGTTGAATAACTTGCAGAATATCAGCATGAGGGATGATTACAGTGCTATCTGCGGCATCACCGAACAAGAACTGCGCACGCAATTGCAAATTGATATTGAACAAATGGCCCAAGCCAACAAGGAAACATACGAGGAAGCCTGTGTACATTTGAAACAACAATATGACGGTTATCATTTCAGTAAGAATTGTGTAGACATTTATAACCCATTTAGTTTATTCAATGCATTTGCGCAAAAGAGTTATGAGAATTTTTGGTTTTCGACCGGTACTCCCACTTTCCTGATAGATATTCTGCAAGAAAGCGATTTTGATATCCGGGAACTGGATAACACGACCGCCACCGCCGAACAGTTTGATGCACCTAGCAATAGAATCACCGATCCTCTTCCGGTGCTCTACCAAAGCGGTTATCTCACAATTAAGGGATATGATCCGGATTTCCAACTGTATACACTGGCTTATCCCAACAAAGAAGTAAGAAAAGGATTTATCGAATCGCTGATGCCCGCTTATGTGCATCTGCCTGCACGAGAGAATACATTTTATGTAGTGTCCTTTATTAAAGACTTGCGTATCGGTCATTTAGAGGAATGTCTGGAAAGACTGAAATCTTTCTTTGCGTCTATCCCGAATAAACTGAACAACAAGGAAGAGAAACATTACCAAACTATCTTTTATCTGTTTTTCCGGCTGATGGGACAGTATATAGATGTGGAAGTGGATACAGCCATCGGAAGAGCAGACGCGGTTGTGAAACTTCAAGATACCATCTATGTTTTTGAATTTAAAGTAAATGGTACACCCGAAGAAGCATTAGCGCAGATTAACAGCAAGGGGTATGCTATTCCGTATCAGGCGGATCACAGGAAAATAGTTAAAGTAGGTGTAAACTTTGACAGTGCCACACGAACGATTGGTGAGTGGAAGATAGAACTCGGGAGTTAATCACCGAGTTCATAAAAGAAAATGCGCTAAATCAGTTTCTTTTTCTTCCGGTAGTTCTCACGAAACTCTTTAGGCGAACAACTCTTTTTCTTCTTGAAGATCCGGTTGAAATTGGAAAGGTTATTAAAACCGCACTCATAACAAATCTCGGCGATAGACATCGTAGAATCTACCAGCAACCGGGAAGCAAAGCCCAACCGAATATCAATGATATAATCGGAAAGATTCTTGCCTGTACGCAGTTTGAAAAAGCGGCTGAATGACACATCCGTCATCCCAACCATATCAGCCAACTGCCCCAGACGTATTTCTTCCTGATAATGTGTATTGATGTACTCCTGCACTTTCTGCACACGCCGGCTGTCCGAATGAATATCTATCTTGGCAAAAGACGAACTGGACAAGGTACGCGCTTCTTCTTCAAAGAGAGAAAGTTCATACAGGATTGTCATAAACTTAATGACCGCATAAAATCCTTGCTTCTCGGAAGCAAGCGTATCCAGCAACGGATATATTTTGAGTATGGCAGACATCGGGAAACAAAGCCCTTTTTGTGCTTTATCCAGCATCCGGCGGATAGAGTCGAACTGATTCTTATTGATAAAGCTCTTGAAGAAAAGATCGGAAGAAAACTGAATCGTAATCTCCCGTATCTCTTTCGAATGGCAGTCGTTCTGTTCCCAGACGTGTTCCAAATCTTTTCCTGTTATCAATACCAAATCATAATCACCTATCACTTCGGAAGAGTCTCCTACAATCCGCCTTACTCCGGCAGCCTTTTCGGTGAAGTTCAATTCAAACTCGGAGTGGTTGTGTATAGGATAAGTGAATTCCGTTTTATAACGTTCCGCAATGTAAAAGCAATCCTTATCTGACAAAGGAGTGATTTCACGGATAATCTGGTTGGATAACGGTGTAGTCATAGTAATTACAATTTATAAGCGTTTTATCGTTTGATTAGTTTTCTATCTTTACCCCTATCCGATGCAGGTCTGCCCCCGACGGGTTTTGGAAGACACGCAAGTCGAATTCGGGAATAATGGCAAGCACATGATCGAAAACATCTGCCTGTATACCTTCGTAGGCAACCCATGCTTTATTGGCAGAAAAGAAATAAAGTTCCAACGGGATACCGGTTTCGGTAGGCTGAAGCTGACGTACCATGCAGGTCAGGTCTTGGTTGACGGTAGGCAGATTCTTCAGATAGTTAGTCAGATAGGCACGGAAAACTCCCAGGTTTGTTTGCCGGCGTCCATTCACTAACACAGAGTTGTCGATATGATGTTCCTTATTATATTCTTCCACTACCTTTTCTGTTTCATCCACATAGTCTTTCAAGATTTGTATCTTCCGGTATTTTGCCAACATTTCCGGCGTACAGAAATGCACGCTGGTCATGTCTATATTGATGGAACGTTTCACACGACGTCCGCCGGATTCCTGCATTCCCTGCCAGTTTTGGAAAGAATCACTAATCAATAGGTAAGGAGGAATGGTGGTGATGGTATTATCGAAGTTACGTACTTTTACGGTATTCAATGTTACTTCTATCACCGTACCGTCCGCACCGTATTTCGGCATCGTGATCCAATCGCCCACCTTCAGCATATTATTGGCGGAAAGCTGGATGCCGGAGACAAATCCCATGATACTGTCCTTGAAAACTAACATCAGAACCGCAGCGGAAGCTCCCAATCCGGTCAGCAACACCACCGGACTTTGCTTTATCAGAATACTGATAATGATGATAGCTCCTATAAAGAAGAGAATGACTTGCGCTGTCTGCAAAAGCCCCTTCAAAGGTTTGTCTTTATATTGTTCACGCGCGCTATATACCAGATACACAGCCGTAAACAAAGCACTGACGAAGCGAAGAAAGACTGCAAGGATATAAATCATGCAAAGTCTTCGAAGAAAATCAAGCAAAGCAGAGTCTGCATGTTCGGGAAAAGCAATAGGAATAGATATATAAATCAATATAGGCGCCACCATCCTGCTGATGTTCACCATTACTTTATCATTAAATACAATATCATCCCAAGTAGCTTTTGTCTGTCTCACCAATTTAGCCACGGTACGCAGAATAATCTTGCGGCAAATCAGATTGGCCAGTAATGCTATTCCAATAATAAACAATAAGATGATAAAGTTATCAATCTTATCAGCCATAGCTTCATCCACTCCCATCGAGAGCAAAGCATGATTCACCTCTTGCATCACTACATTACCTGCTTCTTCCGGTTGCCCGTTTGCCAATGCCACACTCACTGTATCAACCACTTCTTTTACTTCTTTCATAAGCAATCGTCTCTCTCTTTTTTAGTTTTTCTTTTATTTATGATCTCTGTTTCTTTTCTTCTTTATTCTTTCCTTCTTCCAAATATTCACTGATATCCTGCCGTAGCCAATCATAATGGAAGAGCCTTTTGTAGGCTACATTCTTCTTGAGCATGATTTCTACGTTCACCTGGCTGTTCTGATAACAAGTCAGTTCGTTTCTGAATTGCTCATTGTGTTCGGCCAGTCGCTTGATTTCCTGTTCCCGTTCACGGCGCAATACGGTGCAGACTGGAATCAGTAGTTTCATTACCACATTATCCATCACATGGTGTCCCTGCATATACAAGTAAGTAGTTTCCGGCACCAAGCCCAGCTCTTTAAATTCAGTCCGCAATCCATTCACCTGATTGATGTTATGGGGAAATTTCCTTTTCAACTCTGCCAACTTCTGATTAACCCGTTGTTGAAGGGATTCCAAGCTCTTTTCCGGATGCCGGAGATTAATCTCGCGCAAAGAAGTATAAGTATGGAAATCGTACATAGGGAAGGTGTAAGTATCCCGTTGGCGATAAAACCATACGTTCCAGAGGAAAAGCGGATATACTATTTCAGAATACTTCTTCAGGTAGAAGTTGAAATCTAAAATGGAACGGTCATTCAACGTAGCCTGCACACATACTTCGTGAAGGCTTTCGGCAAAACAATGATAGTTTTCAATAGCATAGGTATAAGTCTGAAAAATATACCTGCTCCGGTTGATTTTACGGGAGGTATTGGTAGCTCCCTGCAACAGGAAATCATAGTCACTGTCCACACAGGCAATCAGACTTCTCCCCAATTCGGCTGTATTCAGCGTGTTCATGAGTACCATCTTTTTTCCTTTTGCCAGGGAGGTGGCCGAAGGAAGCATCACTTGGAAATAGTGTTCGTCGTCTTCAAACTCTTCAAGCAATGTGCGCCAGAAAGCGATGTCGTCATAGCTTTCTACGTAAGCGATGATACGTCGGCGGGCTTTCTTCGGATAAAGCTTATGGGCGGCATTGAAATAAGAAGAAGTCAGATTATCTCGTAGTGAAGTTGCCATTTGTTCTATTACAGGTTACGAATTACAAATTACAGTTGGGAGAATCCTTGTCGAGCTTGTGCCCTACGGTGGTAGATATATCGCTTACTTCTGTCACGGCATCCAGCCAGCCTTCCATAATGACGGCAGGCGAATGGGTAGTCAGGATAATCTGCACATTCGGATTCAGTTCACGTATCATAGCAATCAGTTTCTGCTGCCATTCTATATGAAGGGAGGCTTCCGGCTCATCCATAAACAATACACAATGGCTGTTGTCCTGCACGAGTACGGTCAGCAGGATAACCAGCATTTGCTTTTCACCGGACGACAGTTTATAAGGGAATAATAGTTCGCCATCCTGATAGAAAGCGATATCGTTCCGTTTCCTGTCTATCTTTTTGCGTGTATAGCTGAACAGTTCGTCAATCATATCCTGAAAACGACGTTTGGCTACAGATAATGTAGCTGCTTTACGACGCTCTTCTTCATCAATGCTGGAAAGCATTTCAATCATCTTATTACCAATGTTGACCTGATAATCGAGGTAACGGCGTTGCAAGAGATAAAGCTGCCAGTCCAGTTCAGACTTTACATTCTTGTCGGCCATGCGGGCTGTGAAGTCACCCATGATCAGGGGACGGTCGTAGCTCCGGATGACGTCATAAGGAATATAGGTTGCCTGGGGATTGTCGAAAAAGAGACGCACTCCGTTCTTCTCGTCACTTTTCATTTCACCGGAAAGTCCTTCGAGGTATCCCACCGAACGGTTCAGAATGGTAGTCTTCCCCACTCCGTTGATGCCGGAGAGGATGTTCACATCGGGACGCAAATCCCATCCTATATTAAAGCGTTCCCATAGTCCGTGTATCTCGATACGACGGATATAATTGGCTTGTTGTTCCATAATATTCAAGTTTAATCAAGGCAAATATAAACAAATCATACGATAAAAGACTACCTTTGCAACCGTTTTCTCTATTTGATTGTTAATGATATCAGAGATATGGTAAAATAAATAGTATCAACATGGACAAAAGTAAGAACCTGTATGGTCATTTGTTTGCGCTTACAGCAAACGTTATGTGGGGATTAATGTCTCCCATCGGTAAGTCGGCTCTTCAAGAGTTTTCTCCAATTTCTGTCACTACATTCCGCATGGTGGGGGCAGCAGCCGCTTTCTGGATCCTTTCCATGTTTTGCAAACAGGAACATGTGAATCATCAAGATATGCTGAAAATCTTCTTTGCTTCACTGTTTGCGCTAGTATTCAATCAAGGAGTGTTTATCTTCGGACTTTCTATGACTTCTCCTATTGATGCTTCTATCGTAACTACCACTCTACCGATTGTAACAATGGTTGTAGCGGCCATTTACTTAAAAGAACCTATTACCAATAAGAAAGTACTGGGGATTTTTATAGGTGCGATGGGAGCGCTCATTCTCATTATGAGTAGCCAGGCAGGAAGCAACGGAAATGGAAGCCTGATTGGTGACTTGCTTTGTCTCGTTGCACAAATCAGTTTCTCCATATACCTGACTGTATTCAAAGGATTGTCTCAACGATATTCGGCAGTAACGATTAATAAATGGATGTTCATATATGCTTCAATGTGTTACATTCCGTTCTCCTATTATGATATTTCTACGATTCAATGGACTTCTGTTTCCACTGTCGCCATTCTACAGGTACTTTATGTCGTATTAGGAGGTAGTTTCCTCGCGTATCTCTGCATTATGACTGCCCAGAGGCTGCTCCGTCCTACGGTAGTCAGTATGTACAATTATATGCAACCGATCGTGGCTACGATTGCAGCAATCGCGATGGGTATCGGAAGTTTCGGCTGGGAGAAAGGGATCGCTATCGCACTTGTATTCCTGGGAGTATATATTGTGACTCAAAGTAAATCGAGAGCTGATCTTGAAAAAGCAGAAAAGCCTCATTTCAAATCCTCAAAATAAGTATCGAGCAGACTTCTTGCAGCTATAAACGAAGTCAGGTTGCCTTTCAATACCTGCTGTTCTTTTTCTAAGAGCATCGCTTCAATCTTCGGATTATGATAAAAGCTGTCACGAAGTTGTTCATTGATGCTTTCATACATCCAGTATTTACTTTGTTCGTTGCGGCGATATTCAAAATAGCCGTTTTCTTTCACGAAGTCAATGTATTCGTAAATCATATCCCAGACCTCCTTCACTCCCAGGTTATAAAAACCGGAGTAAGTCAATACTTTGGGAATCCATCCGGATTCAGGCGCAGGAAACAGATGTAATGCATTACGGAATTGAGTGGCAGCCAACTTGGCACGTTCCAGATTATCTCCATCGGCCTTATTGATAACGATACCATCCGCCATCTCCATAATACCACGCTTAATCCCTTGCAGTTCATCGCCCGTACCGGACAACTGAATCAACAGGAAGAAATCAACCATCGAGTGAACAGCCGTTTCGCTCTGTCCCACTCCTACGGTCTCCACAAAAATCTTATCGAATCCGGCAGCTTCACAAAGAATAATCGTCTCACGTGTTTTGCGTGCCACTCCTCCCAAAGAACCGGCTGACGGGCTAGGGCGGATGAACGATTTAGGATGTACGGAAAGCTGCTCCATACGGGTTTTATCTCCCAAGATACTGCCTTTACTACGCTCACTGCTAGGGTCGATGGCCAATACCGCCAGTTTACCCCCCTTTTCGAGCACGTGCAGACCGAATACATCTATGGATGTACTCTTTCCCGCACCGGGAACGCCGCTGATACCAATCCGTATCGAATTACCGGAAAATGGCAGACACTTCTCAATGATTTCCTGTGAGACAGCCTGATGTTCAGGCTTTACGCTTTCCACCAATGTCACAGCCTGACTCAATATGGTGACATCACCTTTTACAATACCTTCTACAAACTCTGCTACTGAAAGTTGGCGTTTCTTAGGTTTCCGCTTTAAGTAGGGATTCACAGATGAGGGTTGCTCAATGCCTTTATTGACAACAAGCCCCTTATATTCTTCACTATTTTCAGGATGTTCCATAATCATAGGATTTAGCGTTTGATATTGATTTCGACTTTCGGGCGTAACGGATCATTTGTTATCATCAGGATACGTAAATGATGCTTCTTATTACCTACGTCACGCTTACGAATAGTTACTTTGAGCTTCGTCATTCCATCCGGAGGAAGGACTGTCTTTTTCAGGCTCACTCCTACCGACGAATTGAATACCTGCAACTTACTGATGACTAACGGAGTCTTTCCGGAATTGGCTATCAATATATCATGGCTTACCTTATTCTTCTTTATCAACGGGATACTAAGATCAATATCCGTTTCCGAAATGTGCATGGCAGGAGCGTTCAAAGAATCTTTTTCCGTCATACGAGAGAAGTCGGGAAGAAGAATGGCCGAAACCGGTATTTCATTATCTTCGCTCACCTTATCACCGGAGAAACGGGAAAGGTAGACAGAAGTCTGTGTCAATCCGTAATCTTTTAGCTGGCTCGCATCCAGCGTCAGTTTGATAGTTCCTTTCTTGCCTTTCAACAAGACTTTGGGTTCCGCTTCCATTTTCAAATAAGGAGGCAGATGCATCAATACCGGTTCGTAAGGACGATCAGAAAGATTGGCGATATCAAAGGTCAATGAAGGCTGCTGTCCGCGATAGACATCGGGGAAAGCAAACTCATCACGATCTAAACGAATATTTCCAATTGTATAAGGAAGTAGCTTTGTATAATCTTTTATTTCCTGCACTACTTCACCGGTAAACTTCAGATAGACCAAGCTCGGACTGGCATTACTATATATTCCTATCGACTTCTCAAAATGTCCTAACGCTTTTGCGTCAAAAGAAGCTTTTACTACTCCTTTTCCTCCCGGGGCAATCGGTTCTTTGGTCCAGTCGGCCACGGCACAGGCACAAGAGGTTGTGACGTTGGTCAGTACCAATGGCTGGTTTCCCGTGTTAGTGATGGTATATTCCACTGTCACCGGACGTTTCCACTCAATTTGTCCGAAGTTATGTGTCTCTTTATTTGAAGAGATACGAGGTTGGGCAACGGCTGCCAAAGCGACAGTAAGTAAAGATAATATAGATAGTAAACTACGTTTCATGCGATATTTTTTATTTTGGTGCACAAATGTAGGGGTTTTAGATGAGTTTTTCACCACAGATTACACAGATTAACACAGATTGACGAAAGAGGATAATTCTCTCCATCAAGAGGTATCAAATAGATTCAGGCACGGATTACGCCTATTTTATGGTTTCAGTTTATCTAATGAACCGTAAAATAGGCATAATGCGTGCCTGAATATTTCTCTTACAAATGTCCTGCGTTACTCTTTAACAGCTACCGTCATCGAAGCAGAATGTGAAGCATATTCTGGTGCGTATGCACATTGCATGGTTGCCAGACCTGTTTCGTAAGTTCCTGCACGGCTGACACGGTAACTATATTCCAATACATATACTCCTTTTCCTAAATGATCGAAGAAGAAATTGGTCGATGCATCTTTGATGTCTACGTAATAGCCCAGTCCGTTGTTCCAACGATAGCCGGAAATGCTGCCGATCGGTTCGAAGCAAGCTCCCCGCTGATCTTTCAACTGCACAAAATCCATCGGACGGTCTACACGGATGCTCAAACGGGAAACGACTTTATCACCTACCTGAAGAACTGTTTTCGCTGTTATAGGCTGCAATTGAGGGACATTATTTACCATACGTTCCACATACAATTGTTTCTTTACATTCAACTCACCACCCTGTTGTTTCACATCACTGATGGGGGATTCAAATTCTGCATATACAGCTCCCCAGGCGATACCCGGATTTCTCTTTTCCACTTCAATCTTACGGGCATCCACCACGCTCTTCTGTGTGAAAGAACGTTTGATATATCCCAATCCGGGAACAGTTGTTTTACTCGGAGCAACCGTTTCCAGCACTTCATTAGCAATTACAATCCGTACATCTCCCTGATTGTCGAGCAAATTAACACCTTTCATCAGCAACGCAAATACCGCATCGGCAGTAGCAACCGGAGAGTTCCATTGTTGTGTTTGCTTTTGCTTCAACAGCCAAAGTTTCATTTCTTCCACGGTATCGCTGTTACCGCCTATCGCCTCCAATGCTTCCATCACATCTACGTGAGCCTGCATCTGCATTCCGCCCCATGTATACGGATTCTCGTTGAAAGCAAAGAACATTCCCTGTTCATCCGTCTTGGTCAGGAATTCTTTCAGAGAAGCGACAAATTCCTGTGCTTCTTTCTTGCGTCCGGCTTTATCCAGTACAATAGCAGCAATCGCTTTCGTATCCATCGAAGGAGAAGTAAGCAGTTCTCCTACTTTAGAAAGATAATAGGTATAAGCAGCTTTATTGGCAGCAGGCACCTGCTCTCCGGAAATAGCGATGAGATACAAATATTGCAGAATACTGCCCGAAACACCGGTAAATTTCACTCCTTCTTTCTGTGCTTTCAAGATTTCCTTATATTCGTCTAAAGCTGATTGATGAAGGTAAGTGAAAGCATTTTGTTGCAAGGAGAGAGCTGGACCTGTTAATTTCTCACCTGTCAACATAGCCAGACGGGCATTCAGTTCGGCGATATAGGTAGTAATATATCGGCTGCCGGTCATTCCTTTATACCAAGACCATGCACCGTTTGCGTTCTGCAACTCCTGTAATCGGGTCAAAGCCGCTATATTATTGCTACGGATATTATTCAAATCAAACAAAGTGGCGATACGTTCTTTCTGTTGCTCTTCCGTTTGCGCTTCGAGCACCCAGGGAGATTCGGACAGAATAATATTCTTCACTTCCTGATTCTTTTGCAGATTGCTCAAGAAGGTTTCTTTCGTACCTCCCTGCAATTTCCAACTTTCAAACACTGCTTTGATCTTCGGCTGACTGTTCATAATGAACGAAGCCAAGGTATTTGCATAATATGCCGTAGCCCAGGAGATCGCATTATTGCTTGTAGGAAGACTCAAAGAAGGCAATGCCTGAATAGCATACCAGGCCGGATTTCCTGTAAACTCGACAGTCAGTTTACGGTCGGTTGCCGTTTTACTTTGTTGGTTGAACAGGCGGTCGAGTGAGAAAGTACGGGTTTCTTCTCCACGTACAGGCATTGGAAGTGTCTCTACCAAATGCTCCTTATTGCTAAGCACCGGAAGCAACTGTTGTTCCCCATCGCTGAAAGTACCGCTGTCGGCTATCATCCGGCATCCCAATATTTCGTATTTATCACTGACGGTAAACTGGAAGCTCACGCCAATCGTCTTTCCGGCAACAAGGCTGAATTTCTGTTTTTGTGTACTGATTACTTTCTCCGTCATCGGATCGAAAAGAATCAGAGTTACTGTTCCGGCTTGCGGCTTACCAGTCATATTAGAGATAGAAGCAGTAAGAGAAGTCTTATCTCCCACACGTACAAAGCGGGGAAGATTAGGAGTCAGCATAAATTCCTTACTCGTGGTAGCTTCACCGTCCAATGTTCCCATCAACATCCCTTTCGTATGAGAATATCCACGGAAGTTCCAACGCGTCAGACTTTCGGGCATCGTGAAAGAGAACGAGATTTCTCCCTGTTCATTGGTACGAAGTTGCGGGTAGAAGAAGGCCGTTTCTGCAAGATTTGTACGCAGGTCGGCAGGAGCTTCGGGAAGCATTTCGCTGTCAGACGATTCATCCGCTTTTTCTTCCGTCGATACTAATTCCGATTGAAACTCCACATTATTCACGGCATCAGCAGCCATAGCCGATTTCATATTTGGTGCACTAACATCCATCGCCGAAACACTGCCTGTCAACGTCATCTTTCTTGTCGTTCCATATCCTCTCACCATCACTCCGGCCAATTTTCCTTCTAAAGCAATTCCGATACCATACCCCGGCTGCATCACAAAACGATCATACGCCAATCCCGGCACTTTAAGGCTTTTCGTATTCCACCAGTAATTAAATGAATTATTGCCGGAATATCCGCTCATCCAATTAGAATACGGAACAATCTGACTATAGAAGATTTGGAAATTCTGCTGACGGTTCCATATCTTATCCAGTGAAGCATCATACATCGTTGCCAGCATCTCCGCATTAGCGGCTTGTCCTTGTGGCGTTTTAATCGTCAGTTTCCATTCTTCCTTCTGTCCGGGACGCAACTTATCGCGGAACACTTCCCACTTCATAGTCAATGTCTTATCCGGCACACGTCTGGTCAACCGGGCATGTTCCTGATAAACCTGTCCATCTCTTACCATACAGAAATTCACAAACACACCGTCACCATAACTCTCCTGATATGGATATTCGAAGCGAACAATCGTATCAGACAAGTTCAACATCTTACTTTCCAGCAGTTTATCACCGGAGAATACATTCATCATCACATAAGTATCCTTTTTCGACGTACCGAAGCAGAATACAGCCGGATGAGTCGCATCAAATTCCATATTTTCTCCATAGAACCAAACCGTCGTTTCAACAGGCGGACGTTTGTCCTCAATGGAGAAAAGAATCGTGTTAGTATCAGTAGTCACTTCCTTGCCCTGATTATCTTTCACCGATGCTTTCAGTACATAAGGGCCCGAAGGAAGATTCTTCCAATCGAGCGTTATTTCTTCGTTAGAAGTAAAAGTTCCCGTTAAAACCGGTTTCTCTTCCAGTTGTTTGAAATCCTGGTCTTTGGCAGGATATAAGTAATAATTTCCTTTCACTTCCACAGGTTGTCCATTCAGGTTTTGCACGTTAAACATCGTGTCGAATGGTTTATCCTTACAAGTCTTATCATGCAATTCCACCTGCAAAACCAACGAACGATTTCCGGCCGAAATGACATCCGTAGAAGATTGTGTTTCACCCGCCACATTGGTAACAGTAGCTTCAATGGAATAGCGATAATATACTTTATCATCATTCTTATAAGAGTCACTTTCCTGCAGGCGGACCGGTATCGTAAATTCTCCGTTCTCATTGGCCGTCACTTCACCGGAAGCAATCTGCACCGATTCCGCAAAGCGCCAAAGGCTATATGTAGAACGCATCACCTTATATTTTACTGGAAGATCCTGAAGCAATACACCGCTATAAGATTCTATCTTGCCTTTCACCTGCACTTCATCTCCCAACTTGTAACTTCCCTGTTGCTTTTCAAAAGTGATGTCAAATGTCGGACGTTTATAATCTTCCACGCGGATACTTGTACGACCTCTTCCTGCCTTCAACGAGAACATTCCGTTCAGGCAAGCTGAAGGCAACGCGAAATCAGTGGCAAACGAGCCGAACTCATTGGTGCGTACCGACTTCTGCCCTACTTCCTGATTATTTGCATCCAATAAAGTAACCATATATTCCTTGTTCGGAAGCACATCCGCCGTATCTGATTTTTGAGAATAGGCAATTCCTTTCACATACACCGTCTGTCCGGGACGATACAAAGAACGGTCAGTCAATAAAGTCATATTTTCCGCCACTTTATCTTCGTCACCGTAATATCCGTAACTTCCTGCATAGATACCTTGCTTCGGCATCGCTGTATCCGTACCCTTGGAGGCTTTCAAATAGCGGTATTCAGATTTCCAGGGAAATACCACCTTACCATCTTTGTCCGTCGTAAACTCTTGCAAAACTTTTTCATCGTTACTATACATCGTAACTTTCGCATTCGAAATAGGATGTCCCGTCTGTCCGTCCAACGTCACCACTTGATATTGTTTTTCCGGCAGACGACAAGTCAACACCTTGAAACGTGTTACGTCAAACTTGCTTTCACTGTCTCTCTTTGCACGAATATCCGGTATGATACGCATTACGTAAGCTCCAAGTTCGGGAGCTTTGAACGTAAACACCGTGTCCTGTGTCCGGTAATCTTCCGGACGAATTACAGAGTAATGTTGTTCTTTTATCAGTTTCTTCGCCTGATAAATCCGGACGGTAAAACCATCCAGATTCTTATGTGAGGCTCTTAGTTCTATCTCTTCGTTCGGGAAAGCCTGATCTGCTGCATAGACATTCAAATAAGGAGCCAATATCTCTTCCCGAAGATTTTTCAGAGCATTGATTCTGTCATACCCCGGATAAAGACGAATCGCCTCATCGCAAAGCTGCAATGCATTAACCTGCTGTTGCTTTTCAATAGCATAACGGGCTTGTGCCAGGTACACTTCAGCACATATCGGCTCCGAAGCATATTTACTTTTCAATGTATTCAATGCTTTCAGGTAAGTGTCATCCGTCAATACTGAAGCCTCTCCCTTTACTTGGAGAGGTCGGATATACCGTTCCGCTCCCCGTCTCCATTCCAAATAGTTAAGTGCGATCAACACATAACCTTCTTTCAATCCGGCTGCTTTATAAGCAGAAAGCATATTTCCGTAAATAGCTATTATATCCTGCTTCACCGGATTTACGGCGTTCGTTTCAGTATACCCGCTACCTAGTTTTTCCACTTGCAACAGAGCATCAATGCCACGGGAAGCCAATAAATGATAGAGGTCATGGTGATAATATTCACTCGTTTTCCCCAGTTCTACGAAAGGGATATAGTCGCGTGAAGAAGTTTTGAGCAGTAACACAGAGTCAGCCAAGGCTTCTTTCACATTTGTCCGCACTTTCTCTACAAACATATTGGCGGTCCACTCGCGTATATCCGTAGAAGGCGTTTGGCCTACAATTTCCGTCCGTTGGCGAAGTTGCCACTGGTTGTTGGCAGCATAATTTGCATAAATTCCGGCTATCAGAGAATGCAAAATAGCACGGTCCATTGGTTGGTCGGTTTGTTTCACCCACTGTTCCAGTCCTTTCAGACCGGCATAAAGACTATCCGGATTCAACATTTCCCGGTATTTCATCCGCCACGCGTATGCTTTGAGCATCTGCGGAGAGTTTTTCTCTTTTTCCCCTTTCTGATAAATCTCATCAGTCAGTTTTATCACTGTCTTAGGCAAGCTCTTTTTCTCTGCTTGCTCCACTTCTTTCCATAATTTGTCGAAAGTCTGTGCCTGCACCGCCGGAATCACTCCCAACCATAGTAGCACCATCATACAAATCTGCTTTACTTTCATAATCTTTCTAGTTTAAGTTCGCTATAAGTCTCACTCTATAAATAACAAAGTAAAGAAATAAAGTTTAAAGATTTGTACTTTTTAGCTTAAAAAAAACTTTTATCAAAATATCAGCTCTGCACTGTATCCAACATTAGCTTATTAGCAAATTCACTCTGGAATAAAATAAAAAACGATCACCCGGTGAGTTATTTAGTTAGATAGTTCATCTTTTTACGTAAAATACTCTGATATGGTCTACAATGAAGCTGCTTGCATATTCTGCTTCCTCTTCATCTGTCTTACAATCAGGCATATCTCTCCAAAACTTGCCGTCGTAAATACGTGGTTGTTGGGATATGTAAACGTCAAACGAGATAACAGGTATGTTTTTATTCTTTAGTGCTGCATAATAATAAGGATATTCGTAATGGACTATTGTGAAACTCTTAATATAGCTTTTCCCTTCTGGATCTATATATGGACTCGTATCATTAGAATAGAAGATATTTATCGGCAAATCTTTTTTATAATATTTGAGCACCTCTCCGAGTGGTTTTCCTTTAAAATAACCCGATTTGCGTTCAAAGTTTGTTTTGAGAAAACGAAGTGTATCAGTACCAAATTCGGACAAGGGGTGATACACATATGCTGTTGCATTCTCTTGTGCGTATGACATGAGACAACAGATGTAAAATAGCAGAGTAAAGATGTTTTTTCTTATGACTATTTGCATTTTATGGTAATGACTGCATGTATTCAATCGGATTTGTAATCCGATGATGCGTGGTATATTGGGATTACAAATCCAATGAAAAATGCTTATTCTCGTAGATAGAACACTTTGATGTGGTCTACTATGAGTTCTCTTGCATATTCAGCCTCTTCATCCTCTGTTTCACAATCGGGCATATCTCTCCAAAACAGATAGTCATCGATACGTGGTAGTTGAGATATGTAAACTTCAAATTCGATTACTGGAGTACCTTTACTTTTTAATGCATAATGGTAATATATAGGATCATAATGAGCCACCGTGAGGCTTTTAATATAGCTTTTTCCATCAGGGTCGATGTATGGACTTGTTCCATTAGTAAAAAAAACATTCACAGGAAGGTCTCTTCTATAATATTTGAGAACTTCTCCCAAAGGTTTTCCTTTAAAATAATCCGATTTGCGTTCAAAGTTTGTTTTGAGAAAGCGTAACGTGTCCGTTCCAAATTCGGACAAAGGATGATACACATATGCTGTTGCATTCTCTTGTGCGTATGACATGAGGCAACAGATGGTAAATAACAGGGTAAAGATGTTCTTTTTCATGACTATTGGCATTTGTATGGGGTTATACCTTGAATGTTTTGATTGATTGGAACACTTAATTTCTTGTAGTGCTCTTCTTGAATAGGTATAATGAAACATCCTTCTATTGTTTCTTGTTGGGTGTAAGGTACTGCATAAAACATTCCATATTGAGAAGATGAAGATATAACTGTGTGCTCGAAAGAGATAACGTTTTCTACTGATTGTTCTTTCATTTGTTCGTAAATAAGAGGTTGTCGTTGCATCTGCTGTAACAACTGAATTGCAATTGGATTTTGTAATCTTGATGAAATTAAATCAATTTCGTCACCAATGTTACTCATGCTTTCTGTACACATCGTACACAATATAACAATGCAGAATAAGTTTAAAAAGTGATAGGTGTTTTTCATATTCTTCTAATTAAATAGTAAATATTTATTTTTTTGTTGATTAGACAGATGTTGAATCCAAATTTATAATATTTTGTTTAAAAAGAAAAGTATTCGGCGGCTTATTTCTAAATTTTATTATGATAGACTTGAAATATGCTTCAACAGTAATGTTCATATCAATTCGGATTTGAATAGATATTAGATGCATCGGAATTTTATTTACTCTAGTAACAAAGAAAAAACGCTTAGTAGTAGAGTTCTATCTGACACCCGGGTCTCAGATAGATTGTTTATACAGTGGAGAAAAATCTAAACTATATTATTTAATTTCTTTCCGTGCGGATCAGTTCATTTCTGCACCGTTTCACTCATTCTATACCGTTTTGAGCAAAATGTTCTTTCATATAAGATAAAAAGTGAGAAACATCTTATAGGAGAAGGTTGTACCTGACTTCTATTATATAACTCTCCCTAAATTCCCTGTCAACTTCTTTTGCCATATCAATAAGAATTTCTATCTTTGCCTATCGAAAGCCGAAGAGAAATGCGGCTCATTGAAACTTTTTTTGCGGCAAGTAAACGACCAAATTATATTAAAGCAAAAAACAACATTCCAATGAATTGGTTTCATGCGTACGACGTAAAGTCGGGCGTGTGAACATATTTATTGAATGTTGTAGGTGCTTGGTCGTACCTCTTGCCGGATAAATATGAACTCAGCGCCCGACTTCTTATATATAAATAAGGTGGGCGTTCATAAATATTCGATAAGATATGAACATACCAAACAAAAAAAACACTCCGGTGGACTATCATCTCCTCAAAGACATGCAAGTATCGTACGAAACAATCAGAAAGGAGGATACAGCATGGCTGATTGGCTAACCCTCAAACAATTGTCAGAGAAGCGTGGCATCCCCGAAAACACTCTCCGATACTGGAAGAGCTTGAATTACATCGCTTCATCAACCATCGACAACGTAGTGATGCTGGATGACAATAGCGTAACCCGCTTTCTCGACGCCAACCAAACAAAAGAACTGGAAGAAGACTATCTCAAGCAACTCATTCAGGAGAAAAAAGCGGAGTGCGAAGCAACGCTCGCTTACTTTGAAGACGAGTTGTACTTATTAAAAACCCAAAAGCTATATCAACCACTTTTCCATATCGTGATAGAGGAGCTTGGCGCACTAATCACCGACGACTATCAACGGGAAATATTTCTCGCCATTTCCAAAGGCGAACCTATCGCAAGAGTAGCGGCGCGCCATCAGCTCACTTACGTACAAACCGCAAATGCCTATAGCAATATCCTCGAAAAGCTGGGTGAGAACACAAATAGAATCTCCACGTTCCGCCACCGGACAATGGAACTATTATACAGCCGATTCGACACGACCGACCCAACTAATACACGCATAGGCGATATCCTTGAAACGCATGCCAATGCCGTCTTAAAAACAAAGGCGAACATTGAAAACGTGCGCGAACTGCTACAATATGCTTCTAAATACGGGTGGAACAAAGTAAGAAATCTACATGGTATGGGCGAAGTCACCTATTCGCGCATGATAGAAACACTATGCAACAACCATTTCATCATTGTCGGTGAAGACAAAAACATCGAATTATCGCCCGAAATAGCGACTTTACTGCTATAAAGTATGTATAAAAGTACAAGTCATTCTTTTATCATAAAAACAAACCTTAAGATTTACAGATGTTAATCTTAACTTTTACAATTATATAGAAAAAGTGGGGATATCGTCTTTAATAACGTATCCCCACTCTAAACCTAGTTAATGTACTCTTTCTCATTTCTCAATTCTGTACCCCCATGAAAGCATTTCATTACGACCTACTTCACTAAGGATTTTTCTAACTAAAGAACTCATTTTCTTTGCCATAATCTTTAAAACTTTAAATTACTAATTCCTGAAAACTAAAAAATAAAACTTACTTGTTTGGTTTAGCATTAATTGTCGAATATCCCCAAACATGTACATCGGCTTCGCCGATCTTTCTAAACAATCTTTTTAAACTTTTCATTTTGTTATCCTCTTAATTACATGTTTTATAACACAAAAATACGGCCTTTGTTTATACATTGACCTAAAAAAGAGAGAAATTTATGTTTTATAGCATATTTCTTGATTTGCATCAATTAATTTATTTGTTATGAAATAAAATTGTAATATAGCCTGCAACAAATATGACAAAAAGGCACGGATGAGATTTCATCCGTGCCTTCGCTATAAATACCTATTATATAATAGGAGAATATTTACATTATAAAGAATACGCTTATTTCAGTGGAGTTTGTTCTAAAGTAGCCACCAGGAAGTCGTAGAACTTCCGTACAGTAGGAATCAATGCTCTTTCGTCCGGTGAGTGCGGTGAACGCAAAGTCGGGCCAAAAGAAATCATATCCAATCCCGGAATAATAGCACCGATAATACCACATTCCAAGCCTGCGTGGATTACTTTCACTGCAGGTTCTACCCCAAATTGCTGCTTATAAGAGGCTTTCATCGCATGCAAAATCGGAGAATTAACATCAGGCTGCCAACCGGAATATCCACCAGTCATTTCCACCTTCATACCTGCCATAGAGAAACAAGACTCCAAGCTGGTAGTCAGATATTCCTTCATGCTATCACTCGAGCTGCGAGCCAGAATCTTAATGGCTGCTTTTCCTCCACCAATCGTAATAATAGCAAGATTGGAAGAAGTCTCTACCGTATCCGGAACAGTAGGAATCATACGGGTCACACCGTTCTGACAAGCAAAGATTGCATCAATCAGATTGTCCTGAATCTCTTCAGGCACTTGACCCGCAGGAAGTTCCACACGTTCGGCCGTAAAGCTGATCGGTGTTTCAATTGCCGAATATTCTTCATTGAACAGATCTTCGCAGTATTTCACCAAGCCCAATAGCTCTTCTTCATTTTCAGCCGGAATGGTAATAACCGCATGTGCTTCACGTGGAATAGCATTACGCATATTACCACCTTCCCAGCTAGCCAAACGGGCTTCATAGCTGGCAACCGCTTCACGAACGAAACGAACCAGCAACTTATTGGCATTAGCGCGTCCTTCATTGATTTCCAATCCCGAATGTCCGCCACGTAATCCTTTCAATGTAACTTTCACTGCTACATCTCCTTCTTCGGGAGCTACTTCTTTATATTCTAAAGTTGCAGTTACATCCATACCTCCGGCACAACCAATATACAATTCGCCTTCATCTTCCGAATCCAGATTCAAAAGAATCTCTCCGTTCAGTGTACCCGGTTTCAAGCCGAATGCACCGTACATGCCGGTTTCTTCGTCTTTCGTGATAAGAGCTTCCAAAGGACCGTGTTTCAGGTCTTTTGCTTCCAACACGGCCATAATAGCAGCTACACCCAGTCCGTTGTCTGCGCCCAAAGTAGTGCCTTTTGCTTTTACCCAGTCACCGTCTATAAAAGTTTCAATCGGATCTTTTTCAAAATCGTGTACAGTATCGTTGTTCTTCTGCGGAACCATATCCATGTGCGCCTGAAGAATCACACCTTTCCGGTTTTCCATACCCGGAGTGGCGGGTTTACGGATAATCACATTACCTGCTTCGTCTACAAAAGACTCCAGCCCCAGCTCTTTTCCGAAACCTAAAAGAAATGCTGTAATCTTTTCCATGTGTCCTGACGGACGGGGAATCTGTGTCAACGAATAAAAATGCTTCCACACGTTCTGTGGAGCTAAAGAAAGAATGGTACTCATAATAAATATTTTAAAACTATTTTAAATCTGATAATTAAACAGTGCCAAGTTATGGAAAAGTTTTCAGATGACAAAGGAGGTTGGCAAAAACATGTAAGAATATACACTTTTAGCTAAAAATTTACGCCCGATGTCTATTGGTGAACGGCAGAGCAGCCAAGCCGTACACACCCAATAAAACAACCAAAAAGGTTTGAATACCGTGTACAATCAGGGCAAATATTCCGGCATCCGTCACGTTTACTCCATAAAGCATCATCATAGAAATGATGGCAAAATGCCAGGGTCCCGCTCCGTTAGGGGTAGGCACAATTACGGCAAACGTGCCGCCGACAAACATGACCAATGCCGCAAGGATACCCAAATGTGCCGTAAAGGCAAAGCAGTAGAATGTAAAATAGAAATGGAGAAAGTAACAAGCCCAAATAGCCAGTGTATAAAAAATAAAGAGAGGAATGTTGCGCACGCCTTTTAAAGACATAATTCCTTCCCATATATTCAATACAAATCCTTTCACCCGTTCATAGAAGAACAACGTTTTTCTTAAATAATAAAGAAGTATCACCACACCAATAAAACAAAACAGAATGATATAAAACCACACTGAAGTCAACAGGTGGACTAATGAAGGGATTTTCGTTCCGGTCTGCTGAAGGAAAGTGACGAATATCGGTAATTGGAGCAATACAGTGATGCCTGTGATGAGGAGAATAGTCAACGTATCGACCAACCGCTCCGTAACGACTGTTCCCAACGACTTGGCAAACGAGACATTATCATATTTCGCCAACACTCCGCAACGGCTCACCTCCCCGATCCGGGGAACCACCAGACTGGCAGCGTATGAAATGAAGATAGCATTCACGCAATCGCTCTTTTTCGGGAAAGCGTCCAACGGTTCCAATGTTTGTCTCCACCGCCAACCACGAAAGACTTGTGCAAACACTCCGAACAATAACGAGAAGAGCATCCACCACCAATTTGTACCGTGTAACAACACATCGCCCGCTTTTGTAAAATCAAAGTCGCGATATACCCAGAATAAGATAAAGCCGCCTAAAACAACCGGTAACATCAGTTTCAGCGTCTTTTTTAATAGTTTCTTCATCCTTAATTCTTCATTAGCTTCGCTGACACATCATTTATTTTTTAATAAATAGTGGTACGTTCTTCATTTAAAAGAATTACCTTTGTCAGCTGCAAAAGTAATTATTTAGTTGGTAAATGAAATTAGTAAAGCCTAAAAAGTTTCTCGGACAACACTTTCTGAAAGATCTGAAAGTTGCGCAAGATATTGCCGATACGGTCGACATCTTCCCCGAACTGCCTATTTTAGAGGTGGGGCCGGGTATGGGAGTATTGACCCAGTTTCTAGTAAAGAAAGACCGATTGGTAAAGGTCGTAGAAGTTGACTATGAGTCGGTTGCTTATCTTCGCGAAGCCTATCCGTCACTGGAAGACCACATCATCGAGGATGACTTCTTGAAAATGAATCTTCACCGATTGTTCGACGGGAAGCCTTTCGTACTGACTGGTAATTACCCCTATAATATTTCCAGCCAAATCTTTTTCAAGATGCTGGACAACAAAGATATCGTCCCTTGTTGCACGGGAATGATTCAAAAAGAGGTAGCCGAACGTATTGCAGCCGGACCGGGCAGCAAGACATACGGTATCCTTAGCGTATTGATACAGGCATGGTATAAAGTAGAATATTTATTCACTGTCAGCGAACACGTGTTCAATCCGCCTCCCAAAGTGAAAAGCGCTGTTATCCGTATGACACGCAACGAGACTAAAGAGTTGGGATGCGACGAAAAACTGTTCAAGCAAGTAGTGAAAACGACCTTCAACCAGCGACGGAAAACATTGCGCAACTCCATCAAACCTATTTTAGGCAAAGATTGTCCGCTCACGGAGGACATCTTATTTAATAAACGCCCGGAACAACTATCGGTAGCCGAATTTATCGATCTGACCAATAAAGTGGAAGAAGCACTAAAGACAGCCGGCAACGCCCAATAATTGGCGGGCAACAGTGAGCAGAGAACTGGATTTTGTAATTCGTAATTTGTAATTGACAACGATGAACGAGGAATACATTGACAACGTTAAACACCTTATTGAGCAAAAAGACGCCGACAAGGTAAAAGGTCTTCTCATCGACCTCCATCCGGCCGACATCGCCGAATTGTGCAATGACCTGAATGCGGAAGAGGCTAAGTTCGTCTATCGCCTGCTCGATAACGAAATTGCTGCCGACGTGCTTGTCGAAATGGACGAAGATGCTCGTAAAGAGCTGCTCGAAATGCTTCCTTCGGAGACAATCGCCAAACGTTTCGTTGACTACATGGACACGGATGATGCCGTAGACCTGATGCGTGAACTCGATGAAGACAAGCAGGAAGAGGTTCTTTCGCACATCGAGGACATCGAACAGGCAGGAGACATCGTCGACTTGTTGAAATACGACGAAAATACCGCCGGTGGTTTGATGGGTACGGAAATGGTACTCGTCAACGAAAACTGGAGTATGCCCGAATGTCTGAAAGAGATGCGGCAACAGGCGGAAGAGCTGGACGAAATCTATTACGTATATGTCATTGACGATGACGAACGTCTGCGAGGTATCTTCCCGCTCAAAAAGATGATTACTTCCCCTTCTGTATCCAAAGTGAAACACGTGATGCAGAAAGATCCGATTTCGGTACACGTAGATACTCCCATTGACGAGGTAGTACAGGCGATTGAGAAGTATGACTTGGTGGCTATCCCCGTTGTCGACAGTATCGGTCGGCTTGTGGGACAAATCACCGTCGACGACGTCATGGATGAAGTCCGTGAGCAGTCGGAACGTGACTATCAGTTGGCATCCGGTCTTTCGCAGGACGTAGAAACAGACGATAATGTATTGAGACAGACCACCGCCCGCCTCCCCTGGCTATTAATCGGTATGATCGGCGGAATCGGCAACTCTATGATATTGGGTAATTTCGACTCCACCTTTGCTGCCCATCCCGAAATGGCACTGTACATCCCGCTAATCGGTGGTACAGGAGGAAATGTCGGAACACAATCTTCGGCAATCATCGTACAAGGTTTGGCAAACAGCTCGCTGGACGCTAAAAACACGTTCAAGCAGATTACCAAGGAATCGGTAGTAGCTTTAATTAATGCCACTATTATCTCCTTATTAGTATACACCTACAACTTTATCAGGTTCGGCGCAACGGCTACGGTCACCTATTCCGTATCCATCAGCCTGTTTGCCGTGGTAATGTTCGCTTCTATTTTCGGGACACTGGTACCGATGACATTGGAGAAGTTCAAAATCGATCCAGCCATTGCAACAGGTCCGTTTATAGCCATTACAAATGACATCATCGGAATGATGTTGTACATGGGAATAACCGTTTTATTGTCATAAAAACACGATAAACAAAAAAAAATAAGCAAAATAGTATGAAGTAATCGTTTTATTTCATTAATTTGTGACCCAAAACTAATATACAATGATGGACGCTCATGACACTAATCAACCCTTGAACCAAGGGGAATTAGAAGAAGAAAAGAAAACAGTCGAGGTTTCTGAAGCTATTACAGAGACTCCGGCTGAAGATGTTACTGCCGAAGTTCAACCTGAAGCAGCTCCTAAACCTGCCACTAAGGAAGATGTACTAAACCAGCTAAAAGAGCTTGCGCAAGATGCTGAAAATGCGAACAAGCAGGATATTGACAATCTGAAACAATCATTCTACAAGTTACATAATGCCGAGTTGGAAGCTGCTAAGGTACAGTTTACAGACAACGGTGGAAACATTGAAGATTTTGTTGCCGAAGAGGACCCGACGGAAGAAGAATTCAAACGTCTGATGGGGGTTATCAAGGAAAAACGCAGCAAACAGGTTGCCGAGCTGGAACGCCAAAAGGAAGAAAACCTGCAAGTGAAACTTTCCATTATTGAAGAACTGAAAGAATTGGTGGAATCCGGAGATGACGCCAACAAATCTTATACAGAGTTCAAGAAGCTGCAACAGCAATGGAATGATACGAAACAGGTGCCGCAAGGTAAAGTGAATGAACTTTGGAAAAACTATCAATTATATGTAGAGAAGTTCTACGATTTATTGAAACTGAACAATGAATTCCGCGAATATGACTTCAAAAAGAATCTGGAAATCAAAACACATCTCTGCGAAGCTGCCGAAAAGTTGGCTGACGAGGAAGATGTTGTTTCCGCTTTCCACCAACTTCAGAAGTTGCATCAGGAGTTCCGCGATACAGGTCCGGTAGCCAAAGAACTGCGTGATGAAATCTGGAATCGGTTTAAAGCAGCTTCTACCGCTGTCAACCGCCGCCATCAGCAGCACTTCGAATCGTTGAAAGAAGCCGAACAGCATAATTTGGATCAAAAAACCGTCATCTGCGAAATCGTTGAAGCGATTGAGTATGATGAACTGAAAACATTCTCTGCCTGGGAAAACAAGACCCAGGAAGTGATTGCCTTGCAAAACAAATGGAAAACTATCGGTTTTGCGCCCCAGAAGATGAATGTGAAGATCTTCGAGCGTTTCCGCCATGCCTGCGATGATTTCTTCAAGAAGAAAGGAGAATTCTTCAAGAGCCTGAAAGAAGGAATGAACGAGAATCTGGAAAAGAAGAAAGCGCTCTGCGAAAAAGCGGAAGCCTTGAAAGATAGTACAGACTGGAAAGTAACTGCCGATGCACTGACCAAACTTCAAAAAGAATGGAAGACCATCGGACCTGTTGCCAAGAAACACTCGGATGCTATCTGGAAACGGTTTATCACAGCTTGCGACTACTTCTTCGAACAAAAGAACAAAGCTACTTCTTCACAACGTTCTGTAGAAACAGAGAATATGGAAAAGAAGAAAGCGTTGATCGAGAAGTTATCCGCTATTGATGAAAGCATGGATACCGAAGAAGCAAGTACCTTGGTTCGGGATTTAATGAAAGAGTGGAACTCTATCGGTCATGTGCCGTTCAAAGAAAAAGATAAGTTATACAAGCAGTATCACGGAATCATCGATCAGCTATTCGACCGCTTTAACATCAATGCTTCCAACAAGAAGTTAAGTAACTTCCGTTCGAATATCAGCAATATCCAGGGAAGCGGTACTCAATCTCTGTACAGAGAACGTGAAAAGCTGGTACGTACTTATGAGAATATGAAGAATGAGCTTCAGACTTATGAGAACAATCTGGGCTTCCTGACTTCTACTTCTAAGAAAGGCAGCAGCCTGCTGACTGAATTGAACCGCAAGGTAGATAAGTTGAAAGCAGACTTGGAACTGGTATTACAAAAGATCAAAGTAATCGATGAATCAATAAAAGCAGAAGAATAAGAGTTCTGCCCGATTTAGAAAAATTAGAAACAGGTTTTATACTCACTTGAGCTATAAAACCTGTTTTTCTTTTCTACTAAACAAGACGACAGCCAGTTTAAGGATTTATTCTTTATCAATCAACTTCACGGCTTTTCATAAGATTAGCGTTTTTCGGACTATCAACATGCATTCGTGTCACCGAATTTGCCACCGAGGAACTTTTTTTTTAAAACTTCCAGTGACCTATTATGTGACCTCTTGATGGTGAGAAGTTTAGAGACACATACTATTAAACATGCAAAAAAGCCGTTATTACCTAGTAATAACGGCTTTTAGCTTATTTTGTCTTATAATTTGTTGGGCTACCTGCCCTCAAACTTTAATTCCTTTATAGTCTCATTCATAATGAATTAACAGCTTCCTATTTTCGTAGTGTCACCGAATTAGACACCGACTTTGGCAAAAACCCTCTTTTAATATCCCATTGAGGATTCAAGTTTTGTAATACAAAGGTATCGTTTTTTATCGGATAAACCTAATTAAAGTGACAAATAATGATAAATATCGCATTTAATTTATTAACTTCACAGCGTAAAAAATATAAATTATGCAAAATAAAAGGTATCAGAATTCTTATATTAAAGGCTTAAAAAGAAATGTTATCAATAACACTATAGCAGGAATCGTTATAGCAGGAATAATATTCATTATACAACTGATAGGAGGCTGCGAACAACCGGAAATAACTCATCAAAAAACTCTCATTGACAGTCTGCAAATAAACACGAATGATGAAATTAATGACTGGGACACAGACACCACCATCTACCATACAACCACTAAACCAACTAAATAAAACATTTTTCTTGCTAAATAATCAACCTATAAGTTTATTATCTCGTTATTTTTGCGTATCTTTGTCTTACTATAAAACAAGGAGATATGACATTTGACGACATTACTGGAGATAGAAAATTATGGGCTGTACACTTTGAAGGCGAGGATGATAACGAACTTTATAAGGTGTTCAACAACTGGGCGGACGTGGTTTGGCTACGTGCTTTCTTCAAGGAGAACATTGACGACTTGAACGCCTACTTTAAAATAACAGACATAAAAGAAGCTATCAGCGATACGATTGAAGATAGTGAACGCCTTCGATACATCATAATGGACATCTCCCCGGAAACCGATTTAAGCAAAATATTCCGCCCGCTGGACAACAACCAGGCTTCGGATGTGATGCTGCAAAAAGAAAAGGCCCGGTTAAAACGTAAATACGGTCACTCGTCATGGCTTCGGCTATACGCTATCAAATTGATTCAAGGCAACTACATCATCACCGGAGGTGCCATCAAGCTGACGGCTACGATGCAGGAAAGAGAGCACACCAAGCAGGAACTTGTGAAAATAGACAGGGTTCGACGCTACTTGCTTGAAGAAGGAATCATTGACGACGAAGGGTTTATAGAGTATATTAGTGAATTATAATTTGGGAGGAATGATATGGAAAATCGTATGAAATCTATCGCACAAAGGCTTGAAGAACATGCTTCTCCAACGCCTTCGAAATGGCGTGAGCTGTTTGACTTCCTTGAAACAAACAAGTCTTGGCTCCGACATTCGCAAAATATTGCCATGCTGATGCTGGACAGGATGGAAGAATTAGGAATGAGCCAAAAGCAATTGGCTGAAAAAATGAATTGCAGCCCGCAATACATCTCAAAGGTGTTGAGAGGACGGGAGAACCTTTCACTCGAAACTTTGACCAAGATTGAAAACGCACTGGAAATCTCGATTATCAAAGAGGAACCGATGGCTGTATAGCTCACCACGGCTGCAGTAGGAAAGATTTGCTATCAGATTTTTCCGGATCAGCTGCTGCAATTCGGGAATAGTGCTAGCAAATGTTTCGTCCTGGAAGAAGCCGGCTGCCGGATTCTGCTAGCAGTTGGCAGGGGATAACAGGTTGATGAAGCCGGGATCCTGCCAGGTATGTGCTAGCAAACTGGAAAAAAGTCATGCTTGAAACTTTTCGTCTGATTGCTCACCGTGCCGCCGTGTGGTTCGTGGCAATGCGTGCAGCGGGAATACCGCCGCCCACACAGCCCCGCTCCCCACAGCAGCACTCCGTTAGTGTTTAATCGGAACATTCCTTCACCGGCAGCGTTTCTCGGACGTTCAGTGTTTCTGTGCACCGTGCCGCTTTCCTTGCTTTCCCGTAGCCGTCGGACTGGCGCAAGGAAAGCCGCCCTCTGACAGTGTTTCTATGGAACATTCTTGGGGGAAGTCTCCCCAAAAGTTACTCCGGTGTATAATAGTCGAGGCTTGCCAAGTGGGTGATTACAGAAGTTACTACCGTCTTATATCCGGCTCCGGTTGCCGCTCCCTCACTTGCCGAATACAGCAAAGGAAGCAGCACCCTATGCGATGGGCACTCTTTCGGATGATATCCTTAGCGGAATCTAAGCCCTTGCGGAACGGGTGACAGCTGCGATGCCCGGTGCGGTTTCGCTCCGCCCGGCACTTGCTGCCGGGACTAAGGCGAGAATCCGCTACCTCTTTTCGTCTGACTATAGGAACGGGCTGTTAGTCAGGAGTGCAGCCCTGCGGTGCGGGGTTCCCGTGTTTTATGATTGAGCGGGTTTGTCCGTTTGAACTAGAGGCGTCGAAAGCTTTCTCCGCCGTGCTGACGTGATGTTGCTAGCGCCGTGGTCTTCCGGTTTTTCTAGTGGAGTGCAGCTTTTGCGCAGGAAATCCGGAAGAGCAATTATGTTTAATTAGTCACAAAACCGTTCCGGATTTTGTGCTTTAATTCAACATAACAGCATCTTCCAGATATTCCTGCTGATTGCGAGCTTTCCGTTGTTTCGGGAACGGGTCCAAAAGTTACTCCTGCTTGTGTTCACCCTTTCGGATTGCGCCTTGCGGAATGTAAACGCCCCCACTATGGCGGCAAGCCGCCACCCCGACCACCGCCCCTAAGTTACTTCTGCCTGCCCCGGTTCCCTGCGGGTTTCCTGTTCCTGCGGACTTCGCCTTGCGGCGTGCCTGGCTGACTGTTTACACCTTGCGGATCATCCCTGTTACAGCCGGAGACTTCCGGCGGTCGGCTTCGCCGTCCGCTTCACGAAGCGGGGCGGAACGCCCCGCCGGAAAGTAACGAACAGAAGAAAGTTGTGACATTTGGGCAATTGTCACGGATTTCCTCTGCCAACAAACATATATAACTATATCTACCAAGTCTGCGGATAACAACCATCCATTAAAAGCCCTACCTTTACATCTGTAAACCAACACTATAATCATGTATACCAACGTACACCCACAAAACAACAGCCAAAGTCTGACCAACCGTAGCTACGGCTTTAAAGAACTGGCAGTTCTCTATTTTCCTAGTATCGCACCCGCTTCCGCTTCTATCCGCCTCAAACAGTGGATAAAGGACGACACCAAACTACTTGAAGCATTGCAGGAAACAAACTACCAGTTAAGCAACCGCATCCTCACCCCCAAACAAAAGGACCTGATAACCATCTCTTTTGGTTCTCCCTTTTAAGCCGCAGCGCAGCAGCTACCACGGCTACAGCCCGACCTACTCCGCTAGGGGAACGCCCTGCGGCAAGGGGGAAGAGCACTTCCCCCGACAAGCGTCTCCCCCAAAGGGGGACGGAAGGGGGGTAGAACAAGAATACACAACTAAGAAAAACCACCCACAAAAAACAATGATTAAACAAAGAAACATCACCCTGATCGTGGTTCACTGCACCGCATCCCGTTGCACAAGTAACCTCACCCCGGAAGCCTCGACACCATGCACAAACGCCAAGGCTTTGTCGAATGTGGCTATCACTACTACATCACCAAAGATGGCCGCATACACCACATGCGTGACATCACCCATGTCGGCGCCCACGCCAAAGGCTACAACACCCCGTCAATCGGAATAGCCTACGAAGGCGGACTGGATGCATCGGGACGCGCTGCCGACACCCGCACCGACGCACAAAAACAAAGTCTTGAAATCCTTCTCCGTTTCCTGCTGCTTACCTATCCGGGAGCAAAGATTTGCGGTCACCGTGACCTCTCGCCCGACTTGAACGGGAACGGTACCATAGAACCCTGCGAATATATCAAGCAGTGTCCCTGCTTCTGTGTCTCCGTCGAATACGGGTATTTAATGAAGAATGATGAATGAAGAATTACTATGCAGATGTAAATGTATGAAAGCGCAGCCAATTCTTCATTCATCATTCTTCATTCTTCATTTCCCCTACCTTTGCCGGCAACAATTAAAAAGGAGGTCATAATGAAACCATTTTGGAGAAACACGTTGCGAGTACTGAAAGTTATCGGTAAAATTTTCGTCTGGCTCACCGGAGCTGATGGCCCGGTAGGTGAAAGCGAAAAGAGAACGGACAGCAAAAACTGACGGACAACATCAGAAACCCCTGTTTTGAGGGCTGCGGAGTACAAACCGCAGCCCTTTTTTCATGCACATAATTGCATGATAAGGCACGTATCTTCACAGATAAGAACATACGCCCGCACGCCCACGTGCGTATCATGTAGATTTGCAACATTATTAATCATCAAAACACTAATAAACATGGCAATTACAATTAAACCCGCTTTGCGCAAGAATCCGCAGGACAAAGACGCTGCAGCAAAATACTACGCGCAGGTAGTGCTCGCTCCGGAAATGAAACAGAAACAAATCGTTGAACAGATCGCAGACCGTTGTACGCTGACCGGCTCTGACATCAAGGCAGTGCTTGACGCATTAATGGTAGTCATCAAGCGCAACCTTGCAAACGGTTCACCCGTCCGCCTGGGCGACCTTGGCTCATTCCGTCCTTCTGTTTCCGGCAAAGGCACCGAAGAGGCTGCTAAATGCGGTGCAAGCACCGTCAAGAAAGCACGTGTCATCTATGTTCCTTCTGCTGAAATCAAGGAAGCCGTTGCAATGTATTCTTTCTCCAAGGCAGGAGCAAGCGCAGCGAACGAAGATGGCGAAGGCGGAGATGAGAAACCAAATCCGAAACCTGACGAAGGCGGCGGAGAAGCACCGGACCCGGCAGCTTAAACAGTGACCGGTAACGAGGAAACACCAGCTACCACATTACCCTCGTTTCGCACATCACAAACCAATCAAGAAAAATGCCCGATGAATGAGAAATCATTTCACCGGGCATTTCATTTTCGGGTGTTTGGTGAACGGAATATGCTTCTGAAAGCCTCATAGAAAACGTCAGGAGTTTTTTGAAAAACGTCTGATGAAATAAAAAAAACGTCTGATGAATTTTTGAAAACATATCGAAAGGTTTCTGTTACATTTTTACTTCTTATCCGCTTGTTCTCATGTATTTTATCTCCTACTCCCGTATGATTCCATCTGTAAATAAACATAGTGACATAGACAAAAACGCAATTATCTATAAAGCGATGGGGATGGATAAATGATAAGTTTGCTGTTTTACATCGTATTTTTCCTCTTTTCTTCTACAAAGATAGGTCATGGCCGCCCGTCAGTCAAGAACCGCTACGCTATTTCAGATAAAAATATCCTGCGCTCCTGCGTCGTGCGGTATTTTTACCTGAAATTCCTTGCCTGCCGTTCGTCCATGCCCTAAAAGATGTATAAGAAAAAAGGGAAAAAATGTGTTTCTGTGCAGTATGGGGCAGATAAAAGCGTGTATTAGTCTTAAGCCCAATATCCGCCGAAGTGATTGTGCTTGATTACTTTATCCAACTTCAATTGCTTGCGGCGAAACTTATTGATTGCACGTTTAAACGATTTACGCCCCGATGTGCTGCAGCTCTTTTTTTTCATCCGGCATTGGTAACAATGACAGACACCAATACCTGTATGTGATTCTTTCATTTCTTACTGGGATTTGATTAAAACGGAAGGTCATCTCCAAGTGTCGGGCGGCAATCTCTTACCGTGAGCTTGTTTACCTCAAAGGATTTTATAGAGCAAAGAACATAAGCCTTTCTATTCAAAGATTCTGCTAATCGTTTAGCCTCTGTCTCTGCACTTGTCAGATCGCTGTGTTTATACGCTGGGGTATGCTCACCCTCTACATATACCATAAAAAAGAAATCTTCTTTCTCGCCCATCATATTTCCACTGTCTTGTATAGGGCTTCAAATTTACATTTTATTTTGTGACATTTGAGCAATTGTCACGGATTTCCTCTGTTCGTTACTTCTCGGCGGGGCGTTTCGCCCCGCTTCGCGGAGCGGACGGCGAAGCCGACCGCCGGAAATCTCCGCTATTCAGCAAAGGCTGCCCGCAGGATGCAATCAGTCAATCGGGCACGCCGCCAGGCGCAACCCGCAGGAAGCACAAGCACCCGCAACAGGTCAGAAAACCGCACGGCTTGGGACAGGCAGAAGTAACTACGGGGCGGTGGTCGGGGGCGGCTGCGCCTTTTGCGCCCGCCACCCCGAACGCTACGGAAAGGGCGGTAAAGGTGCTGACCACTGTGGTGGCGTTAACCGTCCGCATGGCTTTTTTCGCCCGGGGGCGGAAAAATAAAACAATCCATATTAAACATAACCACGCATTATGCACCCGACTTGCCTGAATGGCAAGGCGTGCGGGCATAATGACCCGTTATGTTTAATATCGCTACCCTTTTGTTTTTCTGCCGGTCTCTTTTTGGGTGTCCCCCAAAAAGGAAGGCGGACGGAAAACAATTGCTGTCACGGCGCACGCAGCATCACGTCTGCACGCGCCCGAAGGACGGCGAAGGGTGCTTACTTCCACAATACAAACCCGCTCAACCGTAAACCCGGGAACTCCGCACCGCAGGGCTGCACTCCTGGCTAACACTTCCGTTCCCATAGTCAGCCGAAAAGAGGTGGCGGATTCTCGCCTTAGTCCCGGCAGCAAGTGCCGGGCGGAGCGAAACCGCACCGGGCATCACAGCTGTCACCCGTTCCGCAGGGGATACCCTTCCGCAAGGGGGGGCCACCGCATAGGCTGTCGCTTGTAGTCCGGCTGTGCCGGGGTGTGAGCGGAAGCCGGAGCCGTATGCGTCAGGCGGTAGTAACTTCCGTAATCACCCACTTGGCAAGCCTCGACTGTTACACACAGGAGTAACTCTTGGGAAGACTTCCCCCAAGAACGTTCCATAGAAACACTGTCAGAGGGCGGCTTTCTTTGCGCCAGTCCGACGGCTACGGGAAAGCAAGGAAAGCGGCACGGTGCACAGAAACACTGTCCATCCGAGAAACGCTGCCGGTGAAGGAATGTTCCGATTAAACACTGACGGAGTGCTGCTGTGGGGAGCGGGGCTGTGTGGGCGGCGGTATTCCCGCTGCACGCATTGCCACGAACCACACGGCGGCACGGTGAGCAGTCAGACGATAAGCCGCTCGCGAAAGTAATCTGCTTGGTTCGGCACTTGCCTATTACCTTCACTTGCTATCACATACCTGTCGGGATCCCGGCTCCATCAACTTGATATCCCCGTTAATTGCTAGCAAATTAGTTGCTCCGGAACGAACCGGGAACAAGAATCCGCTAGCAGAATCCGGCAGCCGGATTCTTCCAGGATGAAACAGTTGCTAGCATTATTCCCGATCTGCAGCACACGATCCGGAAGAATCCGCTAGCACTTTTACGCAGCTCGAACACACGATCCGGAAACATCTGCTAGCAAATCTTTCATTGGCCAAGATCTTCCGGAGCGTATTTTGCTAGCAATCGTTTCCCCTACTCTTTCTCCCTGCCCGCTTTCTCCAACTTGTCGAGTGCCGACAGAAAACCCCGCACGGCTTCGCCCTGCTCCCGGTACTTTCGTTTCAGTTCTCCGTGTTCCTTCGCTTCCTGCTTGTAGTGGGTACAGAAACGGGGGTATTCCTTGACGACGTATTTAATCGCTTCGCTCCCGCTCTTCTTCCCAATGATGTCTTTGAGTATCTCCAGTTGGGCGGCTTCTTCGGCAGTCAGCCGTAGCGTGATGGTACTTACTTTTTCGCTCATGACCACCCACCCCCTTTCTCTCCGGAGACGGACGGTTCCAGCGAATCGGTGACTTCCCCGGCTTCTGTTCCGGCGCGCCCCGCTTCCACTTCCGCCTCTTGTTTCCGGTTCATCACTTCCGCCCGCCGGTATGCTTCCGCATACGTCTGGCAGTGTATTCCGTATCTCTCGATAGTGACGCCCGCGGCTGTCACTTCGTGCGCCACGCACCACCCTGTACGCATTTTGCGGGGGTAATACAGTGGCGTCTTGTTTTTATCTTCACTCATAACCGTGTGGCTTACGCCGTTTTTTGCAATTCGTTTTTCTTCACTTTTTTCAGCCGTGACCTGATGAAGCAGCTCACCGAGAGAATCCGCCCTTTCGATCGTCGTATTTCCCGTATCACTTCCTGCAGGACGTCTTCTTTGCCTTTCGCCTCTTCGCATAGTTCGTCCATGTCGTAACTCGGCACGCCGATACCCGACAGCATCTGCCTGACGTTATGAACGCCCTCTTTCACTTCATCCGTATGTTCTTCCATCATCCGCAGGCGTCCCGTCTTCACCAGTCCCCACAGGGCGGGCAACACGTCTCCGGTGAACGAATAACGTCCGCCGCTCGCCTTCAACTCTTCAATCAGTTGCCATATCGGGCTGTCATCCATGGCAATATTTTCTATCATCAGAACCTTACGGACATCTCCTTTCGAACACCCCAGATTGTAGCAGGTTTCACCCAGCCGCTGCAACTTCAAACGGTAATCTTCAGAATGTTCCGGACGTTTCCCGCAGGATTCTGCGGAAACATTTCCCCTATTCCCGTCCGGAGAGAGTGAAACTTTATCCTCATCATCCCTTGCCGGCGGAATAGTCCGGGGGATAGAGGGGGAATTTTCTTTACTCTCCTTTTCTTTGTGCCGTTTTTCCGCAGAATTCCGCGGAGTTTCCGGAGTTTCCGCAGAACTCTGCGGAATAATGGCGCCAGAAGATATTCCGGCAGCGGTTGCAGTCTCTTTTCCGGTACCGGCCGCAGTCTCTCTCTGGGCATCTATTTGGGGAGAACCATAAACAGCTTCTCCCGTTTTCGTCTCGATTTCCTGACCGGAGAAAAGAGGTAGTGGCGCAGGTAACGGCGCACTATCCATGCCGGATGGCGCATCTTGTATCTCGACAAGCCGTATGTCTTCGGGCAGTACTATTTTTTTCTTGGCTCTCCGGCAGATTTCAAGGTATCGCTGCTGAATATCCACAGAAGTAAGTACATGATTCGTATGCCAAGTGATGGTATCGAACAATTCCACTTCCGTGCAATATTCAATGATCTTTTCTACCCGCTCCTCTTCAATGCCCCAGTATTCGGAAACATCAAAAAGCTGGTCGTCCGTGAAACGGATATAACAGCCTTCAACCCGGTATATCTCGTTTTGGATATACTGGTACACTGCATACCCTTCGCAGCCGTACCGCTTCTTCAGGCGTTTTACCTTGATGTCCTGAAAGCGGTCGGTTTCCGCCTGATAATATGATAATCCTGTTTTTGCCATTGTCGCTAGATTCTTCTACTGTAATTGGATGCGAGGTAATTCATGATTTCTTCTTTGCTGTAGAGAAATATCCCACCCAGTTTGTAGAATGGGATTGCGTGCTCCGCACGCATGTTCCTTAACGTTGAGTTGCTGATGTTGAGCAATTTGCATACATCCATGGAGCGGATAAACACGGCATCTTCCGGAACAGTTTCGAGTGTGACGGGTTCCACGGGTTTGTACTTCGGTTTTCCGGTGGCTTTCTCCTTTTGGGATTCCACGACTGCTTTTTCAGATTCCTTTTCAGGTTTCACGATTCTCATGCTGTTGGTTTCTGTTTTCATGATTTTGTTTTTTTATGTGAGTTAATTATCAGGGGTTAACCGGCGTTTATCCATGCAGGTGAAAGCTACCCGGTCGAGGTCTTTCAGTTGGCTGCTGTCGAGGGCGTAGATAGTTTTTATAATCCACCCTTTCAGAACGATTTCCCGGTGTCCTTCCCTGTTGGCGTAGTGATGCAGCGCACGGGTGACTGCTTCCTTCATTTCCTGTCCGGAAATGAGGTTCTTCTCGTATGCTATCATGCTATCGACAGCTTTCTGCTCCAGTTCTTCCTGGCTGATGGTTGCGGTTGTTTTCATCCGTTTACGGCTTTATTATCGGGTGATTTTTGAGATTCCTTTCTGGTGTACAATTCTTTGAGAGCCGCCATGTCGTCCATGACTTTCGTGTCCAGAATCTTAGCGTAGATTTGCGTCGTCTTAATGCTGGTATGTCCCAACATTTTTGACACAGTTTCAATCGGTATGCCGTGAGACAGGGTGATAGTGGTGGCAAAAGTGTGCCTCGCCATGTGGAAAGTGATAGGCTACGCAAGGAAAAGCAGGCAGAAGAAGATTAAACGTAAACCGTTTGAAATGAGCATTGTTTCAGTATTTTGCCAAATTGAGAAAATGCAAATGACAACGTAATATTGAGGTTGTTCAGTTACCAGACCGTTAGCCGGGCAGTTACCGGAACAAGAACAGGTAACGGAAAGCAATGAAAAGAAATCCTCACCGTTTTGTTTGCGCTCATACACAGTATTTTGCATATCAAGGAACGCTTATATGGCAAGTAACTTTGCACTAAAAAAATATAAGCGTATGAAAGTAGAAAAATTCAAGGTGCTGCTCTACCTCAAAAAGAGCGGACTGGACAAGTCGGGCAAGGCTCCGATAATGGGAAGGATTACGGTGAACCGCACGATGGCTCAGTTCGGATGCAAGTTGTCCTGCACTCCCGAATTGTGGAATTCTCGTGAAAGCCGTCTGAACGGCAAGAGCCGCGAGGCGGTGGAGACCAATGCCAAGATTGACAAACTGCTGTTGGCAGTAAACATGGCATTCGACAATCTTGTGGAGCGCAAGATTGATTTCGATGCCACCGATGTGAAAGACCTTTTTCAAGGCAGCATGGAAACGCAGATGACTCTCATGAAAATGACCGATGTTGTTTGTGATGACATCAAGTCGCGTATCGGCATAGACCGTGCCAAAAGTACTTATCCCGGCTATCACTATATGCGGCTGGCACTCGGAGAGTTCATCAAGCATCAGTACAAGGTCAAGGATTTGGCTTTCGGGCAACTGACGGAACAATTCATCCACGACTATCAGACATTTGTCACGGAAGAAAAAGGACAGGCAATCGATACCGCCAGACATTATCTTGCCATACTGAAGAAGATTTGCCGTCTGGCTTATAAAGAGGGATATGCCGATAAAATCCACTTCCAACATTTCACCCTGCCGAAGAAAACGGAAACGACTCCACGGGCATTGAGCTGTGAATCGTTCGAGAAAATCCGTGACGTGGAAATACCTGCATACCGCAAATCCCATATGCTGGCAAGGGATATGTTTCTTTTTGGATGTTACACAGGTGTATCTTATGCGGATGTCGTTTCGATTACCCATGCTAATTTGCAGACAGACGGGGACGGGGCATTATGGCTGAAATACCGCAGAAAGAAAAACGAACTCCGTGCCAGTGTAAAACTATTGCCCGAAGCAATTGCACTTATCAATAAGTATAACAGTGAGGACAGAGAAACCTTGTTCCCTTTACTTCGCTGGCCCAATCTTAGAAGGCACATGAAAGCGTTGGCGGCACTGGCAGGCATCAAGGATGACTTGTGCTATCATCAGGCAAGACATAGTTTTGCCTCGCTGATTACGCTCGAAGCTGGTGTGCCGATTGAGACCATCAGTAGGATGTTGGGGCATTCCGATATTTCCACCACTCAGGTGTACGCCCGTGTCAGTCCGAAAAAACTCTTTGAGGACATGGACAGGTTCATCAAAGCTACCGAGGATTTCAAACTTACCCTTTAATACGGCAAACGATATGCGAAGTACATTTTCACTATTACCCTATATCAACCGCAGCAAGGTAAAGGCTGACGGTACGACCGCCGTTCTCTGCCGCATAACCATTGACGGGAAACAGACTGTCATAAGCACAAGTATCTATTGCCGTCCCGAAGATTGGAATGGCAAGAAGAACGAGATAAAGTCCACAAGGGAAAACAACCGCTTGCAGGAATATCTCCGGATCATTTCAGAAGCATACGAGGAAATACTGAAATCGCAAGGTGTAGTCAGTGCAGAGATGTTGAAGAGCTACATCACCCAAAACAACATTCATCCGACTACCCTCCTGCAAATGGGAGAATGGGAACGGGAGCGGTTAAAGAAACACTCCGAGGAAATAGATTCAACCTCCTCCTATCGAAGTTCAATGTATTACCAGAAGTACCTGACAGACTATATTGTGTCATCGGGTAAAAAGGACATCTGTTTTGAAGAAGTTACAGAGGACTTCGGCAAATCTTATAAGACATATCTGAAAAGATGCAAGAACTTCGGGGCATCTCAGACCAACCATTGTCTGCGATGGTTGAACCGCCTGTTGTATCTGGCGGTCGATAAGGAGATAATCCGAGTGAATCCCTGCGAGGAGTTGGAATATGAAACCAAACCGGAGGCAAAGCACAGATACATCAGCCGCGATGAGTTCAAGAAGATACTTTCCACCACGATGTACGACAACAGGCTGGAGTTGGCGAGACGGGCTTTCATATTCTCCTGCCTGACAGGATTGGCGTATGTGGATATACAGTTGTTGCATCCCCACCACATCGGGATGAATGCGGAGGGCAGACGGTATATCCGTATCAACCGCAAGAAGACAAAGGTGGAAGCGTTCATACCCCTGCATCCCATAGCGGAACAGATATTGTCGCTGTACAACACGGTCAATGACGAACAGCCCGTATTTCCGCTTCCTAACCGTGACGCCTTGTGGTTTGAAATTCATGAGTTAGGTGTAATCATAGGCAAAGAGGATAACTTGTCCTACCACCAAAGCCGACATAGTTTCGGAACTTTCCTTATTTCAGCGGATATACCGATAGAGAGTATCGCCAAGATGATGGGGCACTCCAATATTCGGACGACACAGGGATATGCACGTATAACCGATGACAAAATCTCAAAGGATATGGACAAACTGATGGAACGCCGGAAGAAACAATCTACCGGCGAAAAGACAAACAAAAGTAACTAAACAATGTCAATGCAATATATTATGGATAGAGGTATAATCACAATCAGTGAAGCGGGTATGGTCACTATTCCGACCGCACCCGTATGGATGACACAATTCGAAATCGCCGACCTGTTTGGAGTATTCTCTTGTGACATTCGTAAAGCGATTCATGCTATATATAGGAATAAGGAGTTAAACGAATGTGATACGATAAAATATATCAAGCAACCAGATGGTATCAGTTATGATGTTTATAATCTTGAAATGGTTATAGCCATTGCATTCAGGATATGCAGTAGAGAAAGTATCTTGTTCAGACGATTTGTGATAAATGAAATCTACGCCACCAAGAAAGAGAACTCAATAACATTGTTTGTATCTTGTGGCAGAGGAAGCAACCTATGGTATAGTTGAGGTTCATCCCATCAGTCACCTGTTCCCGATGCTCGGATGCAAAGGTAGCGCATGGCACTGATGGCAGTGGCAAGGTCAGGCGGCAAAGCCGTTTCGGGCAGAATCTTCCTCCTGCGGAGCGTATTCAGCCCGAAAACCTTGCCTCTGCCGACCATACGCTCGAAAGGCATCCGGCAACGGAAACAAGCGACTGACGGGAAATCAGAAGACAAAGAAAAGGAACGGCTAACAGACGAAGCGGAATCTTGATGCTTCATCCGTAAACCGTTCCTTTTTCTTTTTGCTGTCAAGTCCATTACTACCGCAAATTATAGGGCAGACGGCAAACTGCACTCTTTCAAGAAAATCAGATTGCCTTCTGTCTGTAGGCGGAGCGGTAGCCGTCAGTTAGCATCTTCTCTATGTCGGATTCACGGTAGAGGATTTTGCCACCTAATTGGATATAGGCTATCCGTCCTTCGTTGCGGTAGTCTTGAAGTGTTCTTCGACTTACCTTCAACCGTGCTGAAACCTCCTTGTCGGTAAAGAAACGTTCTCCGCCCAATGTCGGGCGGTAGTTGGCGGTCAGGCGCTCGTAGTTGTCCAGCAGACGGTCAAGGCTGCCCATGAAGTGGATTATCCACTCGTTGTCTTTGTTAATCAATTCGTTCATGTTACTTTGAATTTAGTGGGTATTGTTATTATACTTTATTTATTGCACTGAGATTATATCGTCCGTCCTTTGAATCTCGCTTCTTTTCGTCTATCCTCCACAACGGAAACGATACGCTGCACATCTTCGGGACGGTAATACGTCTTATGGTTTATTTGTGAGTAGGCAAGCGTACCGTTGTCCCGCAGAGTCTGTAACGTGCGAGGACTGATGTTCAGCATCCGGCACACGTCCTGATTGTCCATCCACTCACTTATTCTCTTTTCGCCGTGCCGTTGGCAGATTGCTTCCATACGGTGGACGAAGCGGTCGAACTTGGCGACCATCGCCTCAAAGGTCTTTCTTTCGATAGATACGATTTCCATATACATTCTTCTTTGCTGTTATTGTTTCTTTTGCCGCAAAGGAATATATAATCAGTTATCCGACAATGGATTTTCTAAAAGTGGAAGCATGTGGCACCGGTATGGCATAGGTTGTCCGGGGTACTATTTATCGTTATCATCTTAATTGGGGATTTTAGCAAGAATGCCAAGAACAAAATAAGGGCTTAATTCAAATTTACCCGTAAATACATCTTTGTTCTTCCTGTGATTCATATCCGGCAAATCGAAGAAGTCTGCACCATTGTTCATACCGCCATAAGGCAAAACTACACAAAATTGCCTAACAGAATCCAAGTCCTTGACTGCCTGAACTAAAGCCTCTTACTTTGCTACCGACAAACGGTCAACTATGCGCATACAGACCAACAAGTATTCACTTTAACAAGAAACAACAATGAGCAAGAAATTCAAAAACATTGAGAACGATGAAGCGTTCAAGAACTTCAAGTTGGAAGACTATATGCCTTCCATGCCCAAACACGAACCGGAAGAGAGTTCTTCCGTAACAGAACAAGAACCTGTTGTGAAAGCGGGCAATCTCTTTCCTGTATTGGACGAGCCGGAAACAAGCGAGGGATCAGACAACGAGACAAAGAGAATAGAGGCGGATAACCTTAGCGTGGAACGGACAATCGCCAGACGTATCAGCAGCAAACAGCGCAGACTGTCATTGGACGAATACCGTGCCACCTTTCTGCGGGTACCCAAGATTGCCGACCGCAAGCCCGTGTTCGTCAGTGGGGAGGTCCGTGATAGGCTGGACGAAATCGTGCGCCGCCTCGGTGGACGTGGCATGAGTGTATCAGGGCTTATCGAGAACCTCGCCCGTCAGCACATGGAAGCCTACAGAGAATACATCGAGCAATGGCGTAAATTGTAGGAATTAAGACGAGACTAACCGGGTACTTTTAGGGCATCTTTCAGAGTTGCTCTAAATCACTTGTAACGATGTTTGGAGGGGCAAGTTTATGTTTCGGGCAGACCGAAACCACTTGCCCCGCTCCAAACATCGCAGGGAAGGCACATCCCGTTGGTCTATCTACTGTATAACTACTATAATCAGTAATCAAATCAAGAAACAGAAAATCATGGACAACGAAAAAAGGAAGAATAATGTAAAAGGCAACAGACGGGAGCGAGCCAACAAGGGAGGCCGTCCCGTCAAAGGAGCCACCGAGAAACTGCAATACCGTATCACGGTGAAGATGGCAACAGAGGACTACTACCTATTGAAATCCAAAGCAAAGTCAGCAGGTGTTTCTGCCAGTGAATTCATTCGTGGTTGCATTACAGAAGGCAGTGTGAAAGAACGGCTATCGAAAGAGCATGGCGAACTTATCCGCAAACTCTGCGGTATGGCGAACAATCTGAATCAACTGGCACGAAAGGCGAATGCGGAAGGGTACGCCTCCGTGTTTATTCCCTGCCGCACACTGATGATAGAGATAGACAATCTTGTAAACCGAATACGCCTATGATAGCAAAAATCATGAAAGGCTCGGACTTCAAGGGTGTGGTTTACTACATCCTGAATGATGAGAAGGGTACTCAAATCATAGATGCGGATGGTTTATTTCTGGAAAATAACGACACGATAGCGCAAGGATTTATCGGGCAAGCACAGATGAATCCGATGGTAACAAAGGTTGTCGGGCATATCGCATTGAGTTTTTCTAAGGAAGATGCGCCACGACTGAACAACGTAGTCATGGCGCAGATTGCCCGTGAGTATATGGAACGGATGGGTATCAAGAACACACAGTACATCATCGGGCGGCACTTTGACAAGGAGCATCCGCATATGCATATTGCGTTCAACCGCATCGACAATAATGGCAAGACCATATCCGACAGGAACGACCGCTTCCGCAGCGAGCGTATCTGTAAGGAACTTACCAAGATGTACGGGCTTCATTTTGCCAATGGCAAGGAGCAAGTGAAGACAGACCGATTGCGTGAGCCGGATAAGACGAGGTATGAGTTGTTCCAAATCTTGAAAACGGAGGTCAGCAGATGCAAGGTTTGGAATACCCTGCTTGAAAGATTAGAACGGCAAGGTGTAGATGTGCAGTTCAAATATAAGGGACAGACGGATGAGATTCAAGGTATAGTCTTTACGATGAACGGCTATCGTTTCAATGGTTCAAAGGTGGACAGGCAATTCAGTTACTCCAAGATTGATGCGGTATTGAACCGTAACAATTACGAGGAACGGCAGATACAACCGCAACCGCAGACTAATCGGGAAGAAATAAGCCCGATTTCAAGTGTCGGCGGCGAACTTATCAATGGCTCATTAGGCTTGTTTTCTCCAAGCAATATGCCGGAGGAACAACAGCCATACGACCCATATCTGAAAAACAAGAAAAAGAAGAAACAACGTAAAATCAACTGGTAATCATGGCAGACAACAATGTATTCATCCTCTTTGAGGAAATCAAGACCGCCTTAAAAGGCATAAATGGCAAGCTGGAAGCATTGCCCAAGGTGGCAGGACAACAACCACAAATAGAAAATAATGAACCGGATTTATCTCCAATTAAGGAGGCTATTGTGGAAACGGCAAAAACTCAGTCTGGAGAAATTAAGGGCTTGTTGGATAAGCACTGGAAGGCTTACGCACAGATTTCCACCCTGATACTGCATCACCTTGATACAATCAAGAAGTCGCAGGATGAACAAGGTGTGCAACAAGAGCCACAACCGCAGGAGCATATCCACCGGCATAGTTTTGACATCAAGTCAAGCAAGGTTTTTTCTTTCGTTGTGGGATTGGGTGTGGCATGTGTCTTATCCCTGTGGGGCAATATCTCGCAATGGCAGTCCAATAGGAAGTATTCCGATGATGCGTTGAGGTTCCGTGCTATCCGCTCTTGGGGTGGATGTGATGCCAATGATTTGCTTTGGTTGAACAAGGTGTTTGACATCCACCGAGACGAGAAGGCCATTGAGTGGATACGGAAGCAGGCTGATGGGTATGAAACATCCCTGAAAGCGGTTTCCGACAGCCTGATGCAGGAGAGTATCAAATCAAAATCCGATTGATATGGCATCGGTAAAGGTCAAGTTTCGTCCCTCCACCGTGAACGGCAGGGAGGGTACACTCTACTATCAGGTCATCCACAACCGTGTGGTCAGACAGATAAACACCGAGTATAAACTTTTCGTTTCGGAATGGGACCGCCATTCCGAAACGGTTGTCTTACATCGTATATCAACAGGACAAGAGCGGAACAACTATCTACTTTCAATCGGTTCACGCATCACGTGGGACAAGGACAGGCTGAACAAGATTATACATGCGTTATCCCAATCCGGCATATTTGTAACGGATGATATAGTCATACACTTTCATGACAACAGGCAGGAACAGTCGTTTAACGCTTACATCAGCCAGCAGATAGCGAGACTGAAACGCTTGGGAAAGATACGCACCCCGGAAACCTATACAGCCGCCCTCAGAAGTTTCAGTAGCTTTATGAATGATAAGGAGGTCTTGTTTGACCAGCTTAACGCAGATTTGTTTGCAGAGTACGAGGCTTATCTAAAAAGCAGGGGAAATACGCCCAATACCATATCCTTTTATATGCGTATCCTGAAAGCGGTTTATAACCGTGCGGTGGAAGCCGGATTGACCGAGCAACGGCATCCGTTCAAGTCCGTTTATACAGGAGTGGAGAAAACCATGAAACGAGCCATATCGCTCAACGACCTTAAACGCATCAAAGGATTAGACTTGTCGTTGAAGCCCAATCTTGATTATGCGCGTGATATGTTCCTGTTCTGTTTCTATACAAGAGGAATGTCATTCATTGATATGGCTTATTTGAGGAAGAAGGATTTGCAAAACGGGATTCTTTCTTATCGCAGACGTAAAACGGGGCAACAGCTATTCATCAAATGGGAAAAGTGTATGCAAGAGATTCTTGACAAATATCCGATAAACGAAACAGAGTACCTGCTACCAATTATCACAAAACGGAATGAAGATTATCGGAAGCAATATGCCAACGGACTTCATCGGGTGAACCATTTGCTGAAGAAAATCGGGAAGAATCTGAATCTGCTGATACCCTTGACAATGTATGTCGGTCGGCATTCGTGGGCAAGTGTCGCCAAGAGCCGTAATGTGCCTATATCCGTCATCAGCGAGGGCATGGGGCATGATTCTGAGAACACCACACAGATTTATCTTGCATCATTAGATACTACAGTGGTGGATAAAGCCAATAAGAAGATACTGGATTTGCTGTAAAGTCGTGAATGTTTTGCGAATCAGTCCAACGCTTACCAAGAGACGGATGAGTTGCCTTATTCCATTGATATTGAGTTGTATTTTCCCTCTTTATGGATAATTTCGCAAAACATCCGATATTCCTCGCAAAACAAAAGCATGGCAATAAGTAAGATTTTCAGCGTTTTATATCCTAAAAATCATTATTTTGCGTAATTTTGCATTGTAATATCCGTCTCTTGGTAAGAGAAGAACCTTTTTCCCTTATTTCTATAAGAGACGGGCGTAAACTTGAAATAAAATGCCCGTTGAAGTTGACATATTGGAAGATAGTATCTTTCGGCTCTCGCCCGAACTGTTGAATATCCTGCTCAAAGACCATACAACGAGTAAGGAGGATATTCAGCGCAATATCTTTTGGGCTACTTCCGATTATGAATATCTAGGCGAAGGGTATCAATATGATTCGCCAATTCTTCCCTGTCTTATTACCAGAGATAACGGGCATGTCATCATGCCGCGTATCCTCAAAAGTCGTGACACCCAAACCGCACGTTCGCGAGAAATGGCAGAGGTGTTCACTCCGTCATGGATATGCAATGCGCAGAACAACCTGATCGATGAAGCATGGTTTGGAAGAAAGGATGTGTTCAATACGGAATACACCGACAAACAAGGCTGTCATCGGTGGAGACCCAACTCAGAGAAAATTCAATTTCTGGAAGGTAAGACTTGGAAAGATTATGTACGTGACAACCGACTGGAGATAACCTGCGGGGAAGCCCCTTATATCGTCAGTCGCTATGACACCACAACCGGAGAGACCATTCCTATTGAGGAACGCATTGGTTTGCTTGACCGTAAGTTGCGGGTAGTTGGCGAAAACACGGAAACTTCCGGCGAATGGTTGGAGTGGGCACAGGAAGCGTACAAAAGTATATACGCTTACGAATGGCAAGGCGATAACTTGCTGATTGCCCGTGAATCCATGCTTATCTCCTTTATCGAATACTATCAACAAAAGTTCGGCAAGCGACCCTTGTTGAAATCCATCAATTATATCGCCTACATCATTTCATGGAACGTCTGGCAGATGGACGGGCTTAAAGGTGTCGTGCCGAATAGTTGCTGTGAACGTCGGACGGTTGTAGCCGACTTGTTCGGGACAAGGGAAGAAGTCAGTCAATGCGAAGGCTGTCAGAAAGATGACATCCGCAGGCACAACGGTATCTATTGCCAAATCAAGGACTGGCGGGCCAAAGACCCTAAAACAGGAAAAATGGGAAAACGAATCCGATTTATCGACCTCATAAAATAGTGCAGTATGAAATTCACATCTTCACTAAAATTAAAACTGATATATGTGTTCCGCATCAATGATGCCGCACATAGGGGATGCCTGAAAGTGGGCGAGGCCACTTGTGACAATGACAATGTTTTCGGTCTTGCTCCGAACAGCAAGGTTCTCAACGAGTCCGCGAAGAAACGCATCAACCAATACACACAGACGGCAGGTATCGTATACGACCTCTTATATACGGAACTTACCATATACAACAGCAGAAAAGGCTTGTGTTCTTTCAACGACAAGGAAGTGCATAGCGTTTTGGAACGTTCCGGCATCAAGAAAAAGATATTCGATACCGAAAACAAAGCCAATGAGTGGTTCATCACTGACCTTGAAACCGTTAAGCGGGCAATAACGGCCGTGAAGGAAGGACGGGAATCATTGTCTTCGGCCGAGATATCACACGACCAAACACCGATTGTGTTCCGTCCCGAACAACGGGAAGCCATTGAAAAGACCAAGAAGCAATTCAAGAAAAGTAACCAGATGCTTTGGAACGCCAAGATGCGTTTCGGCAAGACGCTGTCAGCCTTGCAGGTGGTGAAAGACATGGATTTCAGCCGTACTTTGATTCTTACCCATCGCCCCGTAGTGGATAGCGGCTGGTTCGAGGATTTCGGCAAGATATTCTATGATAGTCCCGACTTTGCGTATGGCTCAAAGAACAACGGTGACAGCCATGCCTCACTTGAAGTGAGAGCCAAACAGGGAAAATGCCGGTATGTGTATTTCGCTTCCATGCAGGATTTGCGCGGTTCTGAACTTGTGGGCGGCAACTTCGACAAGAACAATGAAGTGTTTGCCACCGCTTGGGATTGCATCATCGTGGACGAGGCGCACGAAGGGACACAGACGGAACTCGGCAAGGCTGTCATGCAGGAACTGACAAAAGCAAATACAAAGATTCTGCGACTTTCCGGCACTCCGTTCAACCTGTTGGATGACTTCAAGGAGGACGAGATTTATACCTGGGACTATGTGATGGAGCAACGGGCAAAGGCTTCATGGGATTTGACCCATTTCGGTGATCCGAATCCATACGCCTCTCTACCTACGATGAACATCTATACCTACGACCTTGGACGGTTACTCCATGAGTTCGTGGATGAAGATGTGGCTTTCAACTTCCGTGAGTTTTTTCGGGTCAATGAAGCCGGAAACTTTATTCATGAAAAGGATGTGAAGGCATTTTTGAATCTTATCTCCAAGGAGGACAAGGACAGTTGCTATCCGTTTGCCAACGAGGAATACCGCAACATCTTCCGTCATACGCTATGGATGTTGCCGGGTGTGAAGGAGGCTCGTGCCATGAGTGCTTTACTACAATCACATCCTGTATTCCAGCATTTCAAGGTGGTGAATGTGGCGGGAGATGGTGACGAGGACGAAGAAAGCAAGGACGCACTGGCAGCAGTGGAAGAAGCTATCGGCAAAGATCCGGTTACCACACGTACTATTACCTTGTCCTGCGGACGATTGACAACTGGTGTAAGTGTCAAAGCATGGACGGGCGTGTTCATGTTGTCCGGCTCTTATAATACCGCTGCATCAAGTTATATGCAGACCATTTTCCGTGTGCAGACACCTGCCACCATCAATGGACGTGTCAAGGAACAATGTTATGTGTTTGATTTCGCACCGGATAGGACTTTGAAAGTCATAGCCGAAACAGCGAAGATTTCATCCAAGGCAGGAAAAACCAGTGGCAATGACCGCAAGATTATGGGTGAGTTCCTGAACTTCTGTCCGATTATCTCCATCGAAGGCTCCAAGATGAGCCAGTTCGATGTACCCAAGATGTTGGAACAGCTCAAGAGGGTTTATGTGGAAAGGGTTGTCCGCAACGGTTTTGAGGACAGAAGCCTGTATAATGACGAGTTGATGAAGCTGAACGACTTGGAATTGCAGGAATTTGACGATCTGAAAAAGATTATCGGACAGACAAAAGCCATGCCCAAGACCAATCAGGTGGACATCAACAACCAAGGGCTGACGGATGAACAGTACGAGGAACTCGATGACCTTGAGAAGAAATCCAAGAAGCGGGGCAAGGACAAGCAACCTTTGACGGAAGAAGAGAAGAAACGCCTTGAAGAACTGAAAAAGAAGAAGAACAATCGCGAGGCGGCTATTTCCATTCTTAGGGGTATCTCCATCCGAATGCCTTTGCTTATCTACGGTGCGGAATTGAGTGATGAAAACCAAGAGATAACCATTGACAACTTCGCCTCACTCATTGACCCGCAATCGTGGGAGGAGTTTATGCCCAAGGGCGTGACCAAGCAAAAGTTTAACAGCATCAAGAAGTACTACGACCCGGAAATATTCTGTGCGGCAGGCAAGCGCATCCGTGCTATGGCTCGTGCAGCGGACAAACTCAGAGTAGAGGAACGTATCGAACGTATCACGGATATTTTCAGCACGTTCCGCAATCCCGACAAGGAAACCGTACTTACCCCGTGGCGCGTAGTGAATATGCATTTGGGCGATTGTTTGGGTGGATACAACTTCTATGAGAAAGGTTATGACACCACTTTGTCCGAACCTCGCTTTATTGACCATGGCGAGGTGACAGCCAATGTATTTACTGAAGATTCCCACATCCTTGAAATCAATTCCAAGTCTGGTTTGTATCCTCTTTACATGGCATACAGCATTTATCGTACACGGGTAAAGAACTCTCTGTTTTCGGTGACAAACATTGAGGAAGAACAGAGAATATGGGATAAAGTAGTGGCAGAGAACATATTTGTCATCTGCAAAACCCCGATGGCGAAAAGCATTACCAAACGCACTCTTATAGGCTTCCGCAAAGCAAAGGTAAACACCCGATACTTTGAGGACTTAATCAATCAAATCAAGAACAAGCCGGAACATTTCATCAAGCAGGTTGACAAATTTGTTTCCGAAAGAACAGGAATAAAGAATATGAAGAATATGAAATTCAATGCGATAGTAGGCAATCCGCCGTATCAAGTTATGAATGACGGAGCTGGTGCAAGTGCCTCTCCCGTCTATAATTTCTTTGTTGATATATCAAAGAGACTTTCGCCTAAGCACATGTCATTGATTATGCCTGCACGATGGTTTGCAGGAGGTCGTGGTGTTGATGAGTTTCGTAAAACGATGTTAGCAGACAAGCAATTATCACTCATACACGATTATTTTGATGCAAGAGCATGCTTCTCCAATGTTGAGATAAAAGGAGGAATTATGTATTTCCGTTGGGATAAAGGTTACTACGGAAATTGTCATGTAGTCTCCCATACTCCTAACGGAACTGTATCAATCGCTGATAGACCTCTCGTAATGACAGGGATGGATTCTTTCATTAGACATAACGAAGCAGTGTCTATTGTAGAGAAAGTTCGGAAGAAAACAATGGCAACATTTGATTCTATTGTAAGTTCACGAGACCCTTTCGGTTTAGATATTCGAGCTACAGGGACTTATATTCAGGTTAAACCAAAATTTTCATTATCTCGCAACAAAGTGACGGATGTCGCATATTATTATTTTGGTTGGCGAAAAGATGGTGTTGGGTATCTTGATATTGATAAAGTGAATGAGGGGCTTTCACTTATTGAAAAGCCAAAGTTGTTTATACCATGTGCTTGGGGCAATGGTCGAATTGGAGAAGACAGGCTAAAACCGTTTATTCCAGAACATCGATCTGTGTGTTTTGAGACTTATCTTATGGTGGGGCCGTTTGACACATGGGCAGAAGTCGAAAATGCAGAGAAGTATATTAACACAAAATTCTTTCATTTACTTGTTGCGCCTCTAAAAATCTCACAGCACGCTACACAGAGTGTTTACCGTCTTGTCCCTTTGCAAAACTTCACATCTTCAAGTGATATTGACTGGAACAAGGCTATTACTGAGATAGATCAGCAACTCTATATCAAATACTCTCTGACAGATGAGGAAATCGCTTTCATCGAATCAATGATAAAACCAATGTGAATTCTTATTTCAATAAGTCTTATCCTAAGTTTGAAATTTGATTTTTGAGTTGCCAATTCATATTCAAAAAAATATTTTATTGAGGTTCTAATGTAATGAAAGCAATTCAGCGTTTACCCACTACAAGTAAACGCTGAACATTTTATTTGTTTATAAGAGTTTCAATAGCAGTTTTGAAATCATTAATGAATGGAGTGATTACTTTGATGTTGTCGTTGTAAAAATATGACATCAAATTTGTTTGTTCAAAATGAATCATATTAGTCTTAAACCATTCTTTTCTAGTTACACGTAGTGGCTCTTGTCCTGCTACCATAGGAAATGTTTCAATTATTGAATCTTTAATCAATTCAATATTATATCTATGTGGAAGATTGTTCCAATATGGATGTTCAAGATTTTCTAAAAGTTTTGACAAGTAGTTGAAAACTTGAAATTCAGGAGTTCTTAATTCTGCATTATTGACCTCATTGTCAATAATGGCAGGTAGAGCCAATATCGTTCTAGATTCCTTCATGATTGGTATTATCCTATCATTCAAAAGTACATCATTATCAAAAACAATAACTACTTGTCTGAAGTAATCATCAATAGTATATAATGTTTTTAAATTATCACATCCGAGTTTCGCAGAAACGAATATTAAATCGTACCCATAGCTTAATTTCGAATCAAAATTCTCTATTTCTAACATTTTTTTGAAAAACCATTCTGCTTCTTTGTCTTCAAAATATATCTTAATTTGTGGCGTTACGTCATCGAATGCAGGAAGAACACCAAGCATATCTCCTTTGATATTTTCATAAGTCGGATATTCCATTAACTTAGGTCTTAAAACATCTTCAATATATACCACAGAATCAATATTCCTGCCAGACCGAGCTGTCTCATCATTAATTTTAAGAACTTCTTGAATAATAGTCAATGAATGAGATGTCATTATAATTTGCAAGTTCAAACTTTTGGCTTCCTTTTTTATAAGCTGTATTAGTTTGATTTGTGCTCGTGGATGAAACCCTGCATCAATTTCGTCAATTAAAAGAATCCCTCCATTATAGTTGGGGTTTTCACGTTTTAATTTTGCAAAAGAAGCTAATGCAGTAATGATAACACCCAAAGAATCTTGACCCAAAGAAATCGTTCGAGTAGAATGTTCAAATTCGGGTAATAAAGACCTCTTTGTTGTCCCCTTTAATTCTTGTTTGGTAATATGGTCGCTATCAACAACTTTATTGTCAATAATGGCCTTGAATTTTTCCCGAATATATAGCTTGTCCTCATCCGATAATGCCTTAGACAATTCCGAGTTAAGACTGCTTTGGTATTCTCCGTTAGGTAACATTCTACTCATACTCAAGAACATTGTGGGTATAGGAACTTTTGCTGAAGGACCAACATTCCATCCTTCTTGTTCACCTCGAGGTACCACTTTTAAACGTTCTATTCCTTGTTTCTTATCTGAATGTTTAGAAACATTACATATCTTCGTCAGATCCTCTTTACCTTGTTCGGAATATGTTAAAGTAAAATATGGCTTATCTGCGGATTTTTTTACATAATCTCGTGCAATATCAAGATAAAACAATTCATGCAATTGTGCTTGAAAAGAACGCTTAAGTAGCGTTTTCCCTTCACTGGATTTTAACTCAGACCCATTAGCAATAAGACCAAGTAGGGTGGATTTTCCAATGCCATTATGACCTGCTATAACTGTCAGACGCTCAGAAATATTAATTGTAAGATTTCTGAACATTCTAAATGGAATGTCACCAAACGAAATACTTTTAATCTTCATGTAGACCTGATTTTATATGCTAAAATAGTTTGTGGTTTGGTATAACTAGATTATTGGAAAATATCATAACTTCTTTCCCCTTTCCTGAATTACTTGCACTGTAATTTAACTCAAAAGTTTTTTGTCTGAACTTAGAATATAAGTCTACTATAAAATCAACATTGTCATATGATATAATCCATTTCTGTTCTTTAAAATCGCTTATTGATTTGGCAATATTTTGATGATCTGTGTCATTGTAATAGTTCAAATAAAGTCCTTTGCCTTTTACATAGTATGGTGGGTCTAAATAAAATAACGTATTATACGGTAATTCATTTTTTAACCGTCGTACTAAAGAAACAGCATCTTCATTTGTTAAATGGATTCTATCTGCATAATCTGCTATACGTTGAATCCTTTTTATCAAATCTTCTTTGTTAAATCTTGCATCAATCTTATAATTTCCAGTTTGGTCATAACCGCCAATGACTCCTGCTTTCAATATTCCTGAACGATTAGTCCTATTCAAGAAGAATGTAGAAAAGCCTAATTCTAACAGGTCTGAATTCTCTTTATTGGATTGAATTTCTTTTTGTTTAAACCAAGTTTCAATGTTTAAAGGTGTATCCTTTATCATCTTGCAGAGAGCATCCGCGTTATTTAAGGCACTATACCAAAAGGCATAAATAGATATGTCCTTATCATTTATATGTATGTCGCTGACATATTCATTAAAGAGCAAAGATAAAGCAACAGAACCACCTCCAACATATGGTTCAACATAAGTGCCATCGAGCAATGCGTTTTCTTTGATTAAGCATTGTACGAAATCAGCAACTTTAGCCTTACCGCCAGGGTATCTTAAAGGTGATAGAAATTCCATAATATTATTCTTTATTCTTTATCGATTCCCACAATTGGATAAAAAAACTTTCTATGTTGTCCCATCCAGTAATCAAATTATCTGCTTTAGGATAGAAAAACTCGTTATGAACATATGCATTCAATGATTCGATTGAAAGAACTGAATTTTTATCATTTATTTCAGACCTTATGCCCTTTGATAAGTCATTACTCATTGTTCCTAATTGGGTCATATGATTTAAGACTTTACCAACTTTCCCTTGCAAACTTTCACCAGAAGAACAAGCCGTAATAGCATTGTTTCTTACTAAATCAAATTTCTCCAAATAGGTATCAACAGATAGTTCTAAAAATACTCTTAAAAGGACTGAAGATGCATTGGGGCATGTCTTGACCTGAACATGTTTTAGCTCCTCGAAGATTTTATTAATTTTCGGGTTGCTGATATGTAAATTCAAAGACTTGGGCACTAAAACTCCTCTGTTTCTTGTTTTCCTGTTTTTATCCCCTTTTATTTCTTGTTTCTCGCTATTTCTTGATGCTTGTTCTTTATTGTTTTCAATATCTTGAACACTCCATTGTTCAGATGCTTCATTAGACAAATCTGGCTTCTGACTCTTGTCAAAATTATCAATATATTGCTTTCTTTTTTCTCTGTTATAAATATCAGAAACTTTGAATTCCGGATTCAGAATATCTGTAACAACTTTTAAAAGACCCTTAACAACTTCGGACACTTTAACCTTTGAAACCAAAATTCCATTGTTAATTTCCAAGCCAAGGTGTTCTCTAACATATGGATCCGACATCAAACGTTGCAAGTTGGTAATGTTTAATTTAGATAATGAATCCTTAATCGTATCAGAAACCTCTTCTTGTGATTTTAGTAAAGTGATAATTTGCAATGGAATTGATGATTTTCCTTCTGTCTTCTCCTCGAATCTTTGCTTTTGTTGAGCATTCCAAGTGACAGTTCCGATACCATTAAGTTCTCCTGAGTGTTTACGTTTTATCCATATATCAGCTTCAGTTGGAGTTTCAAAAACAGCGCAAGTAATATTCTTCAATTCAGAAATAGCATTGGGATTTTCTTTTTGCAATTTCTGAAATTTCTTCCTTAAAGAAACATACTTGTCATCAACCAGTGTTGGATTGTTTAATAATTTTAACGATGTTATTCGTCTATTACCTTCGAGTACTATATATTTGCTGTTATCTTCATTAGGTGTTACTATGATTAAATCGACAGGGCTAAGACCATTGGTTACAATATCATCTACAAGGGAATATAATTTATCCCCTTGATCCTCTACCATCTTATCTATCGCTTCCTTTTGTGAAGAAAGAGGCTCAAATCTGTAATTTTCAGTATTGACAAATAGCGATGTCAATTTTATCGTTCTTATAACCATGGCAAAACCAATACTTGTTAGTTTGCAAAGTTACTCATTTTTAGTGAAGTTAGCAGTATTTGAACAATAAAAATGCACAGGAATCTGTGATTTTGCACGATTTTGCAGGATGAAGTTTATTGTAAATCAATTCTAATCACTATCTTTGCATTGCAAAAAGGCGTTCTTTTGATTTAATGCAAGACGAGGTAAAATACAGAACTTCACTCGTTTCTAAATCGTTACCTATCAAGAAACGAATCTTTGCAATCTATTCAAATTCAGCGACAAAGGCAATTCAATATGCCTTTATGAGTGAAAAGTGATATTTTTCTCTACTCCCGCTTCCTTGGCCACTTTTTTCAGGTATCGGTTTGCCACCTGGTTGGGCGGTACCGGGAATACATGATTAGTCCGTTTTCCTTTGTGGTATGCTTCATACCTCTTTAATATACAGACAGCAGGCTGCAATAAAGGCAGCATGGCGTGTATGTCCGTTTTCTGACGATAGTAGTTCAGCCACAAGCTTTTGTCGATACCGACATTTATATTTTCATTCGTCAGGTTACTGATGTCGACAAATGACAGTCCGGTGTAGACAGCAAATACAAACACGTCCCTCACGATGGAGAGGTTGACGGGCAAAGGGACTTCCTCGATGCTCTTCAGTTCCTTTTCGGACAGGAATCCTCTTTCTACTTTCGTTTTCTTGGCGTTGAGCAGGCAGACAGGGTTCCGGCTTATCCATTCGTTTTGCAGGGCGACATTCATCACCTTTTTGAAACGCTGGATATGCTTCAATGCACCATTGACAGCGCATACGGTCTCCCCTTCCCTCTTATAGCCTTGCAGATAGGCGTAAAACTCATAAACGAAAGCTTTGTCAATGGCGGTCAAATCATAGTCAGAGACATGGTATTTGATACGTATAAAGTTGAGCAGGTGTTTCTTCGTTACGTGATAGCCGACAAATGTACTGGCACGGAGATTTTTCTTCTCCATGATTTCATGGTAATCAAACAGTGTGCTGATGGTAGAGAACTCATTATCCTGTGTCTGAAACATGAGTTTGAAGTTCTCAATGTTGAGAGGGTAGTTTTTCTGTCTGATTTTGGTAACGGTATCTTCGATCGTGATTTTCAAATCTTCGATATACCGGTTGGCTTCTTTGTCATTGGCGGTCTTACCAAGTGACTTTTGCGCAACTGCCGACCATGATTCAGACCGTAGGTATAGTTTCGTGGGAATTTCGTATCTTTGTCCCGAAATCGTAACCCGACATGAAAGAGGTGACAGTTTTTCATTCGTTCTTCCTTTCCTTATCCAGAAAAGAACATTGAAAGTTTGCTTTTTTTGGCTCATCGTTATTTTTTTTGAGAACCACTCAAAAAAATATCAAAAAAGAGCATTCGTGTCACCGAATTAGCCACCGAATTAGCGTCAACTTTTTGGCTCAGTTGTAATTCTTGGGGGATTAAGTTTAGTCAATTCCCTTCATGCATATACCTTTGCTAGCCTAAAAAGGAA
>NZ_JADPLO010000016.1:0-92702 GCF_015667765.1 Bacteroides sp. 1001302B_160321_D4
ATCGTTTGGGAAGAGGATGTTTTCATGATGCAAAAATAAGAATTTTAACGCAATCCCCCAAGGTTTCAGACTGAGCCCGTACCTTTTATTATAAAAGAGTACGGAGCTGTCACATCCCGCTAGTAGGAGGTAGTAACGGCTACCCAATGCATACGGGCAGACAGCCCGTACCCTATGAGAAGTCATAGAAGTACAGGCGTCTTCCCAGCATGCATTAAAAAATCCGTTACAATTTCCTACTAGCCGAGGAAACGCACAATCGCACACCACAAAGGCGTGCTACGTTCCAATGACAAAGGTACAAATACTTTTCGGAAAATAACAAGAGAGAGGTATAAATGTTTAGGAAAGAAAACGAATGATGATTGTATAATTAAAGCGTATGTATATAAATAGACAGGCTTCAATTAGTTATCTTATTCATATAAGAAACCACTCTACAATTAAAGCACCTCTCTCTTGTATAAACTAGCTACTTTTGTAGCACACATCAATTCGTTCCACAAATATGGAACGAAACAATAACAGATGTGGAACTAAAGGGAAACAACTGTGGAACTAAAAGTCAACAGCTGTAGAACGATTTAACAGTAACTATAAAACCACTAAACATTAGTATATGAGTGCAATATATGACTTATTTGAGACTCCTAGTCCAAACAAAGAAGAGAAACAACCGCTACATGCCCGTATTGTCTCCAAAGGAACCGTAGATAAAGAAGAGTTTCTGGATCGTGTCCACAAATTTACCGGTATCAGCAGAAGTTTATTGGCAGGAGCCATGGAAGCCTTTGCCAATGAAGCACGGGATTTACTAGCCGACGGCTGGAATGTAGAAATGGGAAACTTCGGATTCTTCTCTACATCGTTGCAATGTCCGCCGGTTAAAGATAAAAAAGAAATTCGGGCAGCGTCTGTCCAAATGAAAAATATTAATTTCCGCGCAAGTCGTCCATTCAAGAAAGAAGTAGGCGACAAAATGAGGCTGCAACGAGGAGAATCTATCACACGCCCTAAGAAAAATAGTATCTCCCGTGAGACGTGTCGCGAGCGCCTCAACACATATTTGGAAAATCACCTATTCATCAGCCGGACAGATTATAGCCATCTGACAGGACGAAATAAAAAAGTAGCTATTGAAGAATTAAATTCCTTTATCACTGACGGAATAATACGGAAAGAAGGGGTTGGAAAGTTGACTGTATATATAAAGGTATAAACTCTTGGAACACAGAATTAAGAGCCACAACAAGATTATTGCTGTTGTAACTCAAGTATGATTTCATCAGTGATGTAGGCATCACTCAACGTTATAAGCGGATATTGTTTATTAAGAAGCAATGCATATACCTTACTATTATAGAACAAGTGCAATGCTTTTTCGGGAGAAATATTCAAACGCTCCGCTAATTGCATCACCACACGAGTGTATTTATTCCATACTAATACATCTATCATAAACGCAGTTTATTTTATTGTTACATATTCTTTGAAAGAGAGACACTCGTCAATGAGACGTTGATTGAGAATCCTTTACCAAAGTCGAGGTTTTCGCGTCCGACACCGACCAAAGGATACTCTACGGCCTGCGTACTACCATGATAGACCTTCATACAGATTCTCCTTTTTCTTTATAATGGGCTTCCCAGTTTTCAAGAGCTTCTACCAACGTATCGGCTATGTACTCACGACTCTGGGTGTGAAGCATGTCATATCCACTTATCAGGTATTGACGGATAAGATTCAGTTTTTCCAAACGGTTATAGAGAGTAGGAGCCGGAATACCCAACTTCTGGGCGGCACTCTCAATGGCAAAAATCACAAACTCCATGACTTTGCCATCAACAACGGGGGCTGATTGGCTTGAATGTAGCATACTATACCTCTATTATCTTAGTGTAATATGTACAAATATAGTGTTTATTCTTGCAACGTTCATCGTTTTTCGGCATATTTTATGATTATCAAGAACATTTGAGTATCGTGAAACTGATTGAAATATTCCCTATTTGGAAATGGCTATTAAAGCAGAATATATAAGGATCTATAAATCAGAATCATACAAACAAAATAAATAAAAGTGAATCAAAGTACGTACATCTAGGACCGTTAAAGCACCTCCCCGGAAAGTGCCCATAGTATCTTTGCATCGTGATCACAAAGAGAATTGATAAATAAAGTAACTAATTAAAAAAACAAAAAATTATGGCACTTAGATACGTCATTAAAAAAAGAACATTCGGCTTTGATAAAACTAAAGCTGAAAAGTATGTAGCACAAAATGTAATCACCAATACGGTGGATTTCAGAGATTTGTGCGAGGAAATCACCAAAGTAGGAATGGTCCCCAGTGGAGCGGTAAAATTTGTACTTGATGCTTTGATCGATACATTAAATCTCAACCTTAGAAAAGGCATCTCTGTTCAATTAGGAGATTTCGGATGCTTCCGTCCTGGTATGAATTGCGAAAGTCAGGATACTGAAAAAGAGGTAGATAGCGATACGATACGCAGAGTGAAAATCATTTTCACTCCGGGCTACAAATTCAAAGAGATGCTAAGTAAAGTCAGTGTTCAAAAAGCGGTGGCTTCCGATGATGGTTCCATCAGCCCGGAGCAACCGGATCCCAACCCGAATCCAAACCCGGATGACGGCAAAGGAGAAGCACCGGACCCGGCAGCATAAGATTAATCATCAGCCTTTAAAAGCAGGAAAACAGTACCCGCCTACGGGCGGATACTGTTTCCCAAAGTATTCCTGTAAAAGACTTGACAACGCCTTTTTTATTTTGTATCTTTACAACATCTTAAAACATTAAAATATCAACATGAAAGAATTGCCATCAGAAGAGGAAGAAATTCCGTTTCGCATTAAAACTTATAAGAAAAAGGAATTGGCTTGTATGTACAATCCGAACATTACCCCCCGTTGCGCCATACGCATATTCACCAAATGGATTAAAATAAATAAAGAACTGCTCCGGTTATTGACTGCCACAGGTTATCATCCGCGTACACGAACTTTTACTCCCCGACAGGTACAAATCATCACCAGTATTCTGGACATTCCATAAGGATGTCCAGAATACTGGTTTTATCATTGCAGTTGTCCCGCCGCTTTCAAATAAGCCACATAATTCACATACAATTGGAAATAGGCATCCACTTTCGTCTGATAAGCCTGCTGCCAAAGCACTTGTGCTTCCAGATAATCCGAAAGAGTTTCCAGTCCCACTTCATATTGCTTACCACTGACTTTCATATTCTCCTCTGCCTGTTCCAGCGAACGTTCGGAAAGCTCCGTTTCCAACCGGGCCTCATCCAGATTATTGGCAGCTTGCATCAACTCCAGCAACATCTTTTCATTGACATTTTCCTGTTCAAGACGAGCTTGTTCCAACTTCACTTTGGCAGACTTTACTTTATTGGTACGTTCGCCAAAATGAAACAGAGGGACAGAGACATTCAGGAATACGGAAAAAGCACCCTTTTTCATCAAAGTTTCATCATTGACTTCCAATCCGTGAAGATAATCATAACTACCTCTGACACCGATACGCGGCAATAGTTCACTACGATTCAGCTTTACTTCCTGCTCGGCAATGGCTATTTGTTTGTTCAAGATTCCATATTCAGGACGGGCGGTAATATCAGAAACCTGCACTTTCCATTCCTGCTCCACTTCCGGAAAATCATCAGATATATCAATCTGTGCTGTCAAAGGGCGTCCGATGTAATGACAGAGATTCATACCCGCAAGACGGAGGGCGTTATCAGCCTTTCGCAAAGAAAGTTCACTCTCGTTGAGCTTCACCTGCACTTTCAGTACATCATTCTGCGGTTTCATGCCATGCCGGTGAGCACTCTTCACATTTTTGAAAAGTTCCGTCAGTAAGGCGTGATATTTTTCCGCCACTTTTCTCATTTCCTTGGCTTTCACTAACTGCACGTATGCTTTATCTGTATTCAGAATAACTTCCGAAGTAGTTAAGGCTTCGTTCAAGTGTGCCATTTCTTTTCCCAGTAGTGACATTTTATAGGCGGCACGGATTTTTCCTCCCATATAAAGAGGTTGCTCCACTTGTATACCGCCCGAGTAAACAGTTCCGACCTTATAGTCCAGATTCAGTCCGGGAAAATAAGCGAAACCGCTCGATACCAGTTCTCCGGTAGCAGGATTGGGCAGGAAAACCGGAAGGTTTCCTCCCGGAACTCCGAGACTTCCATCCGCTGTGCTATAAATACCCGTTCCGTTGGCTGTAAAATTAGGGAAGAAATTGGCTTTATAACTAAGAGACATCAATCGGGCTGCTTCCGTCTGCTTATTAGCGGCAGCCATATCCTTATTATATTTCAGTGCCATTTCACGGCATTGCGCCAGACTTAGTTTTTCTTGCGCGGCAAGAGAAACCGACAGGCCGAACAATACACCCGCTACACTAATGGCTACAAGAATTTCTTTTTTCATTTGTCTGTCTTTTTTATATGAAAGAATAATGCATACAAAATCGGGATAAAAAGCAACGTTATCAACGTGCCGAACAGCAACCCACCCATGATAGAAGCCGCCAACGAACCGAACATAGCATCCGGCAACAATGGAATCATTCCCAAAATCGTAGTCAGCGAAGCCATCATCACGGGACGGAGACGACTTTGCGAACTGTCTATCAATGCCGTCACAGGTTCCACTCCCTGATTAATTTGCAAAGTGATCTCATCCATCAAGACAATACCGTTCTTAATAATCATACCGATCAACCCCAATGTACCGACGATAGCCACAAAGTTGAATGTCTTCCCGGTAAGCAGCATTACGGCAACCACACCGACAAATACCAGCGGAATAGTACAGAAGATGATAACCGGTTTCCGGTAATCTTTGAACAGCATGATTAGAATGGATATCATCAGAATGATAGCAAACGGGAAATTCTTGAACAGATATTGCATAGACTTTGTGCTGGCGTTCCTCTCGCCTTGCCATTGAAGCCGATATCCGTCAGGCAGCGGAATCTGTTCAATCTGCGCGGCAATGGATTGCCGCGCCTTCTCCGTTTCTACCCCCGGAACAGGAGAACATTGCACCCGTTGGCTACGCTGCCCGTTATAACGGGGAACCACCGGATCTTCCCACTTCACATCAATCCGCTTACTGATTTGTTTTAACGGAGTTGTTCCCATCAACGTTTCCACCAATTCTTCTTTTGATAGTGTTCCTGTCTTCAGTTTCATCATCATTTCCTGTGTCAGCAAACCGTTCAGAGAAGGAAGAGACGAGAATACCTGCGTATTGTCCAGGTTTTCAATCGGATTTCCGTGTTCGTCCAGGCAACGCAAGTAGATATTATCTTTATGAATACCTTCGTAGAAAGACCCGATAGGGATGCCGCTGGTAGCGGTCAGTAAAGAAAGGCTTACATCATTACGGCTCAATCCGATAGCACGTGCCGCAGGCTGGTCATATTCAATAGTCAGTACCGGGATTTGCGGTTCCCAGTCCGTGGTAATCAGGTAAACATCCGGACAATTCTCCATAATCTTGCGGGCACTATCCGCCAACTGATGCAAAACAGCAGGGTCAGGACCGGTAAACTGCGCTTCAATAGGGTATTTTTTGAACATCAGGTTGTAGCGGTTCATCTTTACGTAAGCATCCGGATAATGTTGCGAAAGATATTGTTGAATTTCCGCCATGTTATCCACCAAATCGTCCGGAGAGGTGAAGTCGATAATCAATTCACCGTAAGATAAGGAGGGATTGGCTACGTTACGCACCAAGTTATAACGGGCAGGAGTACCACCGATAGAAGCAGTGACGTGTGTGACTTCCGGACGTTTTTTCAGGTAAGCTTCGATTTCCTCCAAGTCACGCGCCACGCGAGTGGAGTTAGTTCCTTCCGGCAATTTATATTCCATATAAAGCTGGTCGTAGACCATATCCGGGAAAAAGCCCTGCTTCATGAAACGGTAACTGAAAGCTGAAAGTAATACCAAAGCGATCATTGTAAACACAAAGCTCCAACGATGCGCCAAACTGAATGTCAACAATGAACGAAGCACGGCATAAATCTTTCCTTCATACACACGCTTTCCGGCAGCAGTTGTCGCAGAGATTTCCGGACGCAAAATCCGGTCGGCCATCAACGGAACGTGCACTAAGGCCAGCACCCAGCTAAGCAACAGGGAAACAGCGAGTACGATAAACAAATCGCGCGTATAGACGCCTGCCGTATCAGGCGACATAAAGATAGGAAGAAAAGCAATGATGGCAATCAGAGTAGCTCCCAGCAAAGGCATTGCTGTCTGCCGTCCGATAGCAGTCATTGCTTCCATCCGGCTCTTCCCGGCTTTCAAATCTACCAAAATACCGTCAATGATAACAATTGCGTTATCCACCAGCATCCCCATCGCAAGCACGAACGAGGCCAATGAAACACGCTGCATCGTACCATCCATAAAATAAAGGAACAGGAAGGAACCGAATACCGTCACTACCAGGCTGATACCGATAATCACCCCGCTCTTGAATCCCATAGCAATCATCAGGATAACGACTACGATAATCACAGATTCTATCAGATTAAGAATGAACGTCCCTAACGAAGTGCCTACGCGTTCCGGCTGATAGAAAACCTTATGACACTCTACTCCTGCCGGAAGGCGTTCAGCCTTTAGTTGCTCCAGTTTCTTTTCCACTCGATGCCCCACTTTAATAATGTCGGCATCCGGAGAAGCAGCCACCATGATTCCTATCGCACGCTGGCGGTCATAAAACAATTCGTTGCGGGTAGGGTCTTCATAATCTTTCTCAATACGGGCAATGTCACTCAACCGCAACTGATCGGCATCATGTCCCTGAATCAGCATACGACCGATGTCCTCCACCGTCTTAAACTTATCACTGACTGTCACCCGGATACGATTATCGCCATTATCATAATAACCAGTATAAGTAGTTTGGTTCTGTCCGTTCAATGTAGCTAGCACTTCGGCGGGTTTCACACCCAAGTTGGCCATCCGGTCTTGCAGGAGAGAGATGTTAATACATTCGGGACGTTTACCGTATAAGTCAACGCGCTCCACCCCATCCAATTCACTGACTTCACGTTTCACCAGTTCTGAATAATCAGACAGTTCCCTGTCGGAAAGTCCGTCACCCGTCAAAGCGAAAAACATTCCGTAAACATTTCCAAAATCATCTTTTACAATAGAAGGACTGGCACCTTCGGGAAGTTCTGCCTGTGCGTTCGCCACCTTACGACGCAACAAATCCCAGCATTGCTCTACATCCGTCTCTTTGACAGTCGTTTTCAGTTCTACCTGAATCAAAGAGAGATCATTGTAGGAATAACTTTCCACATTATCTATATTCCCCATGGAGCGGATATTTTTCTCCAGCACATCCGTCACTTCCAACTCTACCTGATGTGCAGACGCACCGGGATAGGTAGTGACTACCATAGCGAGCTTTACCGTTATTTCGGGATCCTCCAGTTTACTCATTTCATAACTGGAATAAGCTCCTCCTACAATCAGTACGGCAATCAGGAAGTAGATCAACTTCTTGTTCTCAAATGCCCATTTACTAATATCAATCATAGCAGTCCTCCCACATTGGTTTCAGTAGCCGGAAGAAGCGGCTCCACCTGTTCTCCCTCTTTTACATGATGTACCCCCGAAGCGACAACCAAGTCACCGGGATTCACTTCTCCTGAAGTAATCAGACATCTGCCGTCACTAAGCAGACGGGTTACTGTCACATCACAACGGCGAATAGCGTGACTGGAAGCATCATAAAGAAAGATACTCGTACGCCCGTTCTCACGAAGAATCGCTCCACCGGGAACCGACAGGTTACGCACATCTCCTTCACTACATTCGATAGTTACCATTGTATTCATGCCGGGCGATGGAACTGCCTGTTTATCTTCTTTCTTCAGTTGAAGCCGCATGGTGTACAACTGATTGGCATTTGCCTTAGGGGTGACACTAATCAGTTCCAAAGCATATCTTTGATGAGGATAAATATCGAATGTACAATAATAGCGGGTAAACTGCTGTCGACGAATATATTCCACTGCCGGAAGATTAATCTCTACCTCCGGGCTTCCCTCACTGATGATGGAAACGACGGGCATACCGGCAGCTACCGTCTCATGGGAATCAAAAAGACGTTTCTGCACATATCCGCTAAAAGGAGCATACAAACGGGTGTATGCCAACTGATCTTTAGCATGGTTATATTTGGCGGTAATCTGTCTCAATCCGTACACGGCCTTATCGTTAGCATCCGGTGTTGTCACATTTTCCTTATAAAGTGCCATCACCCGTTCCGCCTCCGCTTTCACACTTTGATATTCTGCTTCTGCCGCATCCAGCTGAATCTGATAGTCTGTCGGATCTAATTCTGCCAGTAATTGCCCTTTACGCACATAGGCACCGTCATTTACATGCATATACTGAATAGTACCACTCACCCGGAAAGACAGACTTATGTCCTGTGCCGCTTTCACCCGTCCCGGAAACTGCAAAGCTATTTGTCTGTCGGCAGAAAGTACGGTATCAATCTTCACTGCCGGCTTACTGTCTGTGTTTTGTACACGTTGCCCACACGAAGTCAATAGAACTGCTAAAAATCCTGTTAATAAGAAGTCTAATCGTCTCATATTTTCACTTATTAGTTAGTTGTCACAAAAGTATCCCAAGCAAACATGAGGAGAAAGGTTGATTTAGACGAAACATTGTTCTATTTGTACGTTAGCTAAGATAAAAAGCCGAAATAGTTTGCTATTTGTATTTATTTGTTTGTTACTTTGTAAGGAAATTCATTTCAACGAAAAGGAATATGGAACCACTGATGCCATTCAAGTATGTTATAATATCTCCGGAAGATACTTCCATGAAAGAAGGATGCATTATTTCCGAATTCAACCAATGCGGACTTTTCCTCTGCCAGAAAGGACAGGCGGAAATCCTGCTGGGAGGTAGACCATATCAGATTAACAAAAGGAATCTTTTCATATATACTGCAGCCAACCTTCTACAGATACGCCAAAGAAGCGCAGACCTGAAAGGAATCATGATAGAGGTCGATCTGGATTATGTCATACCGATAGTAAACAAAGTAGCCAACTCGGAAAACTTGCTTTATTTGCGGGAAAATCCCTGTCTGTCGCTTTCCGAAGAGCAATATACATTTGTAGAGAACTTGCTCAAATCTGTAGAAAAACGAATTAATAGGGAGAATATCTGTAACAGTTCCCGACAGAAACAACATTTAATTTCTGAATTAATCAAATCCTGGGGACAAGTGATATGCTATGAGTTATTAAACATCTATTTCAACAACGAACCGCAAACACCACTACCACAGGACAAAAAGGATAAGATTTTCCAAAATTTCATGATTACCCTCTATCGATATTATCATCAGGAACGGGATGTTACTTTCTATGCAAACAAGCAATGTCTGTCCGCCCGATATTTTTCTTCTGTCATCAAGGAGAAATCAGGGAGTAGTGCTTTGCAGTGGATTATACAGAATGTCATTACAGAAGCCAAATATCTGCTCGATAATACCGATTTAAGTATTAAGGAAATAGCGACCAAGCTCAACTTCCCCACACAATCATTCTTCGGGAAATATTTCAAGCAGTATGTCGGCATATCTCCTAAAGAATATCGGAACAAACTTATCAAACAGTAACTTTCTTAAACTGCCGGAACTGCCACCACAACATACCTCCGGATATAAGACTAGCCGCCAAATCTGCCACAGGCATACTGGCCCAAACACCCATTTGTCCATAATAATGAGGTAGAATCAATAAACAGGGCACTAAGAATAACATCTGTCGGGTCAGCGACAAGAAAATGGCTTTACTTGCCATTCCGATACTCTGGAAGAAATTGGAAGCTACCATCTGGAAACCTACAATCGGATAGAAGAACACCACTACACGAAATCCCTTAGACGCAATACTGATTAATTCTGCGTCCGAAGTAAAAATGGAAGATACGATTTCCGGAATGAACATACCTATCAGGAAACCAATCGTTGTCACTACAGTTGCACAATAAATGGTTACTTTCAGTACTTCCGTCACACGAGGATAGAGCTTCGCACCAAAATTATATCCCGCAATGGGCTGCATCCCCTGGTTCAGTCCCAATACAATCATAATAAAGACAAAAACAATACGATTAACAATACCGAATGCACCGATCGCCAAATCACCTCCATGCTCTTTTAATCCCTGATTAATCAGAATCACAATAAAGCAAGACGCCATATTCATCAGGAAGGGAGACATACCGATAGCCAATGAATCCAACACGATCTTCCGTTTCAAACGGAAAATACCTTTTTTCAATCGTATCAGTTCGTCTTTGCGACAGAACAGATGAAGCTGCCAGACCAAAGCGATCAACTGCGCACAAACCGTAGCTGTGGCCGCCCCGCGAATTCCCCAGTCGAATACAAAAATAAACAAAGGTGCAAGTAATACATTGATTAACACGGTCGTGATGGTTGCCACCATCGCTTTCTGCGGATGTCCCGAGGCACGAAGCACTGCATTCAGCCCCAAATATAAATGAGTTACCACATTTCCCAGCAGAATAACCTGCATAAATTCGCGGGCATATTTGACAGTCTCATCACTTCCGCCGAAAAAATAAAGTATCGGATCAAGAAAAGGCAGAACGACCAGCGTAAAAGAGATACCTATAATAAGGTTTAATACAAACACATTTCCCAAAACCCGCTGTGCGGTATCATAATCTTTCTGGCCCAACTTCACAGAAATCAATGTAGCCGCACCTACCCCTACCAGAGAGCCAAAAGCCGCGGCAAGATTCATTAGCGGAAAGGTTAATGCCAACCCGGAGATAGCCATCGCCCCTACTCCATGACCAATGAAAATACTATCTACCATATTATAAAGAGAAAACGCCGTCATGGCGATAATTGCCGGAATGGCATACTGCATTAAAAGCTTTCCAATCTTTTCCGTACCCAACGCAGTGGGTGTCTTTTGTCCTGTCATACCTATTAGTTTGAGGGTGCAAAGATACAAAAAAGAGACGGATTACAGGATATATGAGAAAAGTTTCGTATTTTTGCCCACAAAATTGAGTTAATACGTAACGAAATGAATATATTAGAACTAAGTGAACAGGAAATTATTCGACGTAACAGTCTGAATGAGCTTCGTGCAATGGGTATTGATCCATACCCTGCAGCAGAGTATGTAACCAATGCTTTCTCTACAGATATTAAAGCTGAATTTAAAGACGACGAAGAGCCACGCCAGGTTTCCGTAGCCGGTCGTATCATGAGCCGCCGCGTGATGGGTAAAGCATCTTTCATCGAATTGCAGGACTCTAAAGGTCGCATTCAGGTGTATATCACCCGCGATGATATCTGTCCGGGAGAAGACAAAGAACTGTACAACGCTGTATTCAAACGCCTGCTCGACTTAGGTGACTTTATCGGTATCGAAGGTTTCGTGTTCCGCACACAAATGGGTGAAATCAGTATCCATGCAAAGAAACTGACTGTACTGGCAAAGTCTATTAAACCGTTGCCAATCGTTAAATACAAAGACGGAGTAGCTTACGACTCTTTTGAAGATCCCGAACTCCGTTATCGCCAACGCTATGTGGACCTGGTAGTAAACGACGGTATCAAAGAAACATTCCTGAAACGCGCCACTGTAGTGAAAACATTGCGCAACGTTTTGGATGAGGCTGGTTACACGGAAGTGGAAACTCCTATCCTGCAATCTATTGCCGGTGGAGCCAGTGCACGCCCGTTCATCACTCACCATAACTCATTGGATATAGACCTTTACCTACGTATCGCAACAGAGCTTTATCTGAAACGACTGATCGTAGGTGGTTTTGAAGGTGTATATGAAATAGGTAAGAACTTCCGTAACGAGGGCATGGATAAAACTCACAATCCGGAATTTACCTGTATGGAACTTTATGTTCAGTACAAGGATTACAACTGGATGATGAATTTCACCGAAAAACTGTTGGAACGTATCTGTATCGCTGTAAACGGCTGTACGGAAAGCGTTGTCGACGGAAAAACGATCAGTTTCAAAGCTCCTTACCGCCGCCTGCCTATCCTAGATGCTATCAAAGAAAAGACAGGATACGACCTGAACGGCAAGAGCGAAGAAGAAATCCGCCAAGTTTGCAAGGAACTGAAAATGGAGGAAATCGACGAGACAATGGGTAAAGGCAAGCTGATTGATGAAATCTTCGGAGAATTCTGCGAAGGTACGTATATCCAGCCGACTTTCATCACCGATTATCCGGTTGAAATGTCTCCGCTGACCAAGATGCATCGTTCTAAACCGGGACTGACCGAACGTTTCGAATTAATGGTGAACGGTAAAGAGCTGGCTAATGCTTACTCGGAATTGAATGACCCATTGGATCAGGAAGAACGTTTCAAAGAGCAGATGCGTTTGGCCGACAAGGGAGACGACGAAGCGATGATTATCGATCAGGACTTCTTGCGTGCTTTACAATATGGTATGCCTCCTACATCGGGTATCGGTATCGGTATCGACCGCCTGGTAATGTTAATGACCGGACAGACCACTATTCAGGAAGTATTATTCTTCCCCCAAATGCGTCCGGAAAAAGTAGTGAAAAAAGACGCTGCCGCTAAATATATGGAATTGGGAATCGCAGAAGACTGGGTTCCAGTGATCCAAAAAGCCGGTTACAACACTGTAGCTGACATGAAAGATGTCAATCCGCAGAAGTTGCACCAGGACATCTGCGGCATTAACAAGAAATATAAATTAGAACTGACCAATCCGTCGGTAAACGACGTAACTGAGTGGATACAGAAAATTTAATAAGTTCTTCATCCAAATCCATACAAATGAAATTACCCGGCAAGATAGCGATAATGGGCGGAGGAAGTTGGGCTACAGCCATCGCAAAGATGTGTCTGGCCCAGGAAGACTCTATTAATTGGTATATGCGGCGAGACGACCGCATTGCCGATTTTAAACGATTAGGGCACAATCCGGCTTATCTGACAGGAGTGAAATTTGATACAAAACGCATCTCATTCAGTTCCAACATCAACGATGTGGTGAAAGAATCGGATACACTGATCTTCGTCACTCCCTCTCCTTATCTGAAGGCGCATCTGAAAAAACTGAAAACCAAGATAAAAGATAAGTTTATCATCACCGCTATCAAAGGAATCGTACCCGATGACAACGTTATTGTATCGGAATACTTCACAAAAGAATATGGTGTACCACCAGAAAATATAGCAGTCCTTGCAGGTCCCTGCCACGCAGAAGAAGTAGCCTTGGAACGCCTCTCCTACCTGACTATCGCCTGCCCTGACAAAGACAAAGCACGTATCTTCGCACGTCGTCTGGGAAGCAGCTTCATCAAAACATCTGTCAGTGATGACGTAGCGGGTATCGAATACAGTTCGGTACTTAAAAACGTATATGCCATCGCTGCCGGTATCTGTAGCGGTCTGAAATATGGCGACAACTTCCAGGCTGTACTGATCTCCAACGCCATTCAGGAAATGAACCGTTTCTTGAATACGGTGCATCCGTTGAACAGAAACGTGGATGAATCTGTTTATCTGGGGGATTTATTGGTGACCGGTTACTCCAACTTCAGCCGCAACCGAACTTTCGGAACGATGATAGGTAAAGGGTATTCCGTTAAGAGTGCGCAAATTGAAATGGAAATGATTGCGGAAGGTTACTATGGTACAAAATGTATCAAAGAAATCAATAAGCATCATCATGTCAATATGCCGATACTGGACGCAGTGTACAACATTCTGTACGAACGTATCTCACCAATGATCGAGATTAAACTGTTGACTGACTCTTTTAGATAAAAAAATATTAAGTATTAAGTATTAGGCATTTAAGTATTACCCGCAGGTACTCATACTTGACAATCCATACTTGATGACTAATACTTAATACTTAATACTTAAAACTTAATACTTAAAATATATGATTAGTTTAAACATTGAAAAAACATTTGGATTCATCTCCAAAGAAAAGGTTTTTGCTTACGAAGCTGAAGTAAAAGCCGCACAGGAAATGCTTGAAAAAGGTACAGGCAAAGGTAACGACTTTTTAGGATGGTTGCATTTGCCTTCTTCTATCACTAAAGAACACCTGGCCGACCTGAACGCTACTGCAAAAGTATTAAGAGACAATTGTGAAGTAGTAATCGTAGCCGGTATCGGTGGTAGCTATCTGGGTGCCCGTGCCGTCATCGAAGCTTTGTCTAACAGCTTCACTTGGTTGCAGGAAAAGAAAACAGCTCCTGTCATGATCTATGCAGGACACAATATCAGCGAAGATTATCTGTACGAACTGACTGAATATCTGAAAGACAAGAAATTCGGTGTCATCAATATCTCTAAATCAGGAACTACTACTGAAACAGCTCTTGCTTTCCGTTTGCTGAAGAAGCAATGTGAAGATCAGCGCGGCAAAGAAACTGCAAAGAAAGTAATCGTTGCCGTGACGGATGCCAAGAAAGGTGCTGCCCGTGTAACAGCCGACAAAGAAGGATACAAAACATTCATCATCCCCGATAACGTAGGCGGACGTTTCTCTGTCCTGACTCCGGTTGGTTTGCTGCCTATTGCAGTGGCCGGATTCGATATCGACAAACTGGTTGCCGGTGCTGCCGACATGGAAAAAGTATGTGGTTCGGACGTTGCATTTGCTGAAAACCCTGCTGCTATCTACGCTGCTACCCGCAATGAGTTGTACAGAAATGGTAAGAAGATCGAAATCCTCGTTAACTTCTGCCCAAAACTGCACTATGTAAGCGAATGGTGGAAACAGCTTTACGGAGAATCTGAAGGAAAAGACAATAAAGGTATCTTCCCTGCATCGGTAGATTTCTCAACAGACCTCCACTCTATGGGTCAATGGATTCAGGAAGGCGAACGTTCTATCTTTGAAACGGTGATTTCAGTAGAGAAGGTTAACCACAAACTGGAAGTTCCTTCTGATGAAGCAAATCTGGACGGCTTGAATTTCTTAGCCGGCAAACGTGTGGACGAAGTGAACAAGATGGCCGAATTGGGAACACAGTTGGCTCACGTAGACGGTGGTGTACCTAATATGCGTATCGTACTTCCGGAATTGAGCGAATACAACATCGGTGGTCTGCTCTATTTCTTCGAAAAGGCTTGCGGTATCAGCGGTTACTTGCTAGGCGTGAATCCATTCAACCAACCGGGTGTGGAAGCATACAAAAAGAATATGTTTGCGTTGCTGGACAAACCGGGGTATGAAGAAGAATCTAAAGCAATCCGTGCAAAACTGTAATCAAGAACGTTTTTATAAACGGTAAACTATAAACAATGGACGGTGAACAACTATGCTATATGCATAGATTTGTTCACCGTTCATTATTATATTCTATTGGTTGCTGTTTCCGGTTGCACCGTTTATTATCCGTTGTACCGTTTACAGCGCACCATTTTTACTTATCATCCTCCGCTTTCGTCTTCAAGCCGATTTCTTCCTGTGCTCCTTCACATTCGGCTTTGGAAGAAAGATAGAACTCTAATTTTACATCGCCGTTCTTATCTACTTGTTTGATGGTCGCAATCACCATAATTTTAGCTTTTGACACACCATCCTTAAAACGAAGCTGTCCCTTTTCCACATCTGTCAGATTTCCCTCTGTAGATACTTCTGTTTTCTCAAAGATGAGTTTAGTATCCACTTCATCATCATTCTGAAGTCTAAAGGTTTTCAGTTCAGCTCCATTTCCATCCAAAAGCAGAAGAGCTTTCACTTCGTCCCCCACCTTCAAGGCCGGCAATTCGTCCCTCTGATTCGCATAGTCTTTTTCACCGGAACCGGAACTTTCATCCTCCGATTCAACCTTTGCATAAAGCTTTTCTATCTTGATAACAGGACTTTCCCCACTATCAGAGCAGGCGCCTAAAAACAATGGTAGCAACAATAATACTCTCTTTTTCATGCTATCGTCGAGTTTATAACGTTACAAAAATACACATATTCTTCTAAACAACAAATAATTATACAAGTAATACGCCGCAATTCAGTAGTGCCGAACAGTCTACACGACAAGAGTTGGCAGTAGATACCACATGGCAAGTAATCACTAAACTATCTTCCCGTTCTAACTTATCTCTCGTTTTTTATCGTTATCTTTGCCTCATATACAACTGTAGATTAAGCGAATCAAACTAAAAAGAACAAATAAAATGACAGGAAATTTATTAAAAAAATCCAGTGGATTCATATTATTATGTAGCATATCATTGCTAATGCTCGTAATGACCGGTTGCCAGGAAGCCAAACTCAAGACAGTGATCGGAGTAGCCAACAAACAGTGTCCGATAGACATGGGAGCAGTCGGTACGATCACCAGCATCATCTACGACGGGAATAACGTAGTGTACACGCTGAACATGAACGAAGAGATTACCAATATAAAGATATTGAAAGACAATCCGGAAAGCATGAAATCATCTATCACAATGATGTTTCAAAATCCGGCAGCAGATGTAAAAGAGATGCTCAAGTTGATGGCAAAATGCAATTCCGGATTACACATGATATTTGTAGGGAATAAGTCGGGCGAACAAGCGGTTTGCGAACTTACCGCCGAAGAACTGAAAGAAGTGATTAATACAAATGCCGACCCTGCACAAAGCGGACAAACAAAGCTTGAAGCGCAACTGAAAATGGCGAACCTGCAATTCCCGATGCAAGCCAGCGAAGAAGTCATTGTCGAAAAAATCGAGGTCATAGGCGAATCGGTTGTTTATATATGCAGTGTGGACGAAGAATTGTGTCCCATCAGCCAGATTGAAGAAAACGCAGCAGAAGTGAAAGAGGGTATTGTATCAACACTGGCAAGTCAGACCGATCCCGCCACCCAGATATTCATCAAAACCTGCATAGATAACAATAAAAGCATAGCTTACAGATATATCGGCAAGGAATCCGGTCAGCAATACGATGTGATTATTCCTCTGTCTGATCTGAAGAAAATGCTCATAAAAAAATAAAATATCATCTTAAAAAGATTCTGCAACGTACCAAAGTATGAAAAAGAAACTGAAAGCCGTCCTGTTTGACATGGACGGCGTACTTTTTGACTCTATGCCCTATCATTCGGAAGCCTGGCATACAGTAATGAAATCTCACGGACTCACTCTTAGTCGCGAAGAAGCATATATGCACGAAGGACGGACGGGAGCCTCCACTATTAATATTGTTTTCCAACGTGAACTGGGCAGAGAAGCTACCCAAGAAGAAATAGAAAGTATCTATCAGGAGAAAAGTGTTTTGTTCAATTCGTATCCTGAAGCAAAACGTATGCCCGGTGCATGGGAGTTGCTACAAAAAGTGAAAAAGGATGGATTGATTCCGATGGTGGTCACTGGTTCCGGCCAACTATCCCTGCTCGAACGGTTGGAGCACAACTATCCGGGAATGTTTCGTAAAGAATTGATGGTTACAGCGTTCGATGTAAAATATGGTAAGCCCAATCCCGAACCGTATCTGATGGCATTGAAAAAAGGCAGACTTAAAGCTGATGAAGCCATCGTAGTAGAAAACGCTCCGTTAGGAGTGGAAGCCGGACACAATGCGGGTATCTTTACAATAGCCGTAAATACAGGTCCTTTGAACGGACAAGTATTGCTGGATGCCGGAGCCGATCTGCTACTGCCATCCATGCAAGCACTAAGCGACCATTGGGATACGCTGTTTGAAAAGAACACCTAAAAGCTGAAAAGATAATTTATTCTTCAAAACAGGAGAAAAACATTGAAAAGAAGGAATATAAATCGTATTTTTACAGGAGTTTAATTCACTTAGATTCCATCTAAGCCAACGCAGATTCTACTATGCAAAAGTTATTATCCTTACCACCCAATTTGATCCATTGCTTCCACGAACTGGAAGAAGTCAACCATACCGATTGGTTTTGTACATCAGACCCCATTGGGAGCAAACTAGGCTCCGGCGGCGGAACGACATGGTTATTGCAGGCCTGCCATCAGGCATTCGCGCCACAAAAATCTTTCGGCAACTGGATAGGAGATGAAAAAAGAATATTGCTCCATGCAGGCGGACAAAGCCGTCGCCTGCCCAGCTACGGACCTTCCGGCAAAATATTGACTCCGATCCCGATCTTCAGTTGGGAAAGAGGACAAAAACTCGGACAGAATCTATTATCATTGCAGCTCCCACTCTATGAAAGGATTATGAATCAGGCCCCGGCCGGTCTGAATACGCTGATCGCAAGCGGAGATGTATATATCCGTTCGGAAAAGCCACTCCAGGATATTCCGAATGCAGACGTAGTGTGCTACGGCTTATGGGTAAATCCTTCCTTGGCAACCCATCATGGTGTATTTGTTTCCGACCGGAAAAAGCCGGAGGTTCTCGACTTCATGTTACAGAAACCTTCTCTTGAAGAGTTAGAAGGATTATCGAAAACTCATCTTTTCCTGATGGACATCGGTATCTGGATTTTGAGTGACCGCGCCATCGAAGTATTGATGAAACGGTCATTAAAAGAAGGAACCAATGATATTAATTATTATGACTTATACTCAGACTACGGCTTGGCTTTGGGAGAGCATCCCAAAACGGAAGATGAAGAAATCAATCAGTTATCCGTAGCCATATTGCCTTTGCCCGGTGGAGAATTCTATCATTATGGCACAAGCCATGAACTGATTTCTTCTACTTTAGCCATACAAGACAAGGTACGCGATCAAAGAAGGATCATGCACCGGAAAGTAAAACCGAATCCGGCTATCTTTATCCAGAACTCTATCACACAAGTTTCTCTTTCTGCAGACAATGCCAACTTATGGATTGAGAATAGTCATGTGGGAAAAGGCTGGAAACTGGGTTCCCGCCAAATAATAACAGGAGTTCCCGAAAACCAATGGAACATCAACCTGCCGGATGGAGTCTGCATCGACATTATCCCTATCGGCGACAATGACTTTGTTGCACGTCCGTATGGATTGGATGATGTGTTCAAAGGAGCGTTAGACAAATCAACGACTACCTATCTTAATATCCCTTTCACCCGCTGGATGGAAGAAAGAGGAATTACCTGGGAGGATATAAAAGGACGCACCGATGATTTACAATCAGCATCTATCTTCCCCAAAGTAACTTCTGTTGAAAATTTAGGCATATTAGTGCGCTGGATGACATCGGAACCCCAACTGGAAGAAGGGAAAAAACGTTGGCTCAAAGCAGAGAAAGTTTCTGCCGACGAAATCTCGGCAGGCGCCAACCTCAAGCGTCTTTATGAACAGCGCAACGCTTTCCGTAAAGAGAACTGGAAAGGACTGGCGGCTAATTATGAAAAAAGCGTATTCTATCAACTTAACTTACTGGATGCCGCAAACGAATTTGTACGTTTCAACCTGGATACTCCCGATGTCCTGCAAGAAGATGCCGCACCCATGCTACGGATACACAACCGGATGCTTCGTGCACGCATCATGAAACTACGTGAAGACAAAGATTGCGCAAAAGAAGAACAGGCAGCCTTCCAACTGCTTCGTGACGGTTTATTAGGAGTGATGAACGAACGTAAAAGTCATCCCACACTCAACGTTTATTCCGATCAGATTGTATGGAGCCGCAGCCCTGTACGCATTGATGTGGCAGGAGGATGGACGGACACCCCTCCCTACTCTCTTTATTCAGGAGGAAGCGTTGTCAATCTTGCCATCGAACTGAACGGCCAACCGCCGCTGCAAGTATACGTTAAACCCTGCAAAGAATATCATATTACCCTTCGCTCCATTGATATGGGCGCAATGGAAGTGATACGAAATTACGAGGAACTGCAAGATTACAAAAAAGTGGGTTCTCCATTTTCCATCCCCAAAGCCGCCCTTACGTTGGCAGGTTTCGCGCCGGCATTCTCAACAGAATCCTATCCTTCTTTAGCCAAACAGCTGGAAGCCTTCGGTTCGGGAATCGAAATTACCCTGTTGGCTGCTATTCCTGCTGGCTCGGGGTTAGGTACCAGTTCCATTCTGGCCTCCACCGTGCTCGGAGCAATCAATGATTTCTGCGGACTGGCTTGGGATAAGAATGATATATGCAGTTACACATTAATATTGGAACAACTACTGACCACAGGAGGAGGTTGGCAGGATCAATATGGCGGTGTGTTTTCCGGCATTAAACTACTACAATCCGAAGCAGGTTTCGAACAGCATCCATTAGTGCGCTGGTTGCCCGATCAACTCTTTGTTCATCCTGACTACCGCGACTGCCATCTGTTATATTATACAGGAATTACCCGTACTGCCAAAAGTATTCTGGCGGAAATTGTCAGTTCCATGTTCCTCAATTCCGGTCCACATCTAAGTTTGCTAGCCGAGATGAAAGCCCATGCAATGGATATGAGTGAAGCTATCCTGCGCAGCAACTTCGATAGTTTCGGTCGATTGGTCGGCAAAACCTGGATACAAAACCAGGCATTAGATTGCGGAACCAATCCGCCGGCAGTAGCAGCCATTATTGAGAAAATCAAGGATTATACCCTAGGATACAAACTCCCCGGAGCAGGTGGTGGCGGTTATTTATATATGGTAGCCAAAGGCCCTCAAGCAGCCGGACAAATCCGACGGATATTGACAGAACAAGCTCCCAACCCACGCGCTCGTTTTGTAGAAATGACGCTTTCTGACAAGGGACTTCAGGTTTCAAGAAGCTAAAGAAGAGGCATTGCCAGACTACCGGTCAATCTCATTCAGAACCACAAAAAACAAGCTTGGACAGATTCAAACGAAATGTCCAAGCTTCAATTTTTCAATGCCATAATGATCTGTTTTACATGTTGAGACTTGAAATAACTGTAAAGTAAATCATAATAATGATAAAACCAATAGCTCCGATAATCAGCGCCACACTAGCCCATTTCTTTTTTCTAGCTTCTTCCATTCTAATTTATATTTATGGGATTAATATAATTTATCGTCAGATATCTACTTCCGGAAAGCTATAAATACACTATATCAACATCATTTTTTTTACTTCTTCATCGTTACAAAGTTAGCATTTTCTATGAGATTCCAATCATCTAAAACAACTTTTCATTCTCTTTAGACTAAATTATGCAACTACGGATAATAATATGGAACACAAGATTTTATCTATTACTGCTTTTATATCATGTGAAAGTTGTACATTTGCATAAGCGACAATTCTGGTTGAACAAGGAAAAAAATCAAAATACAAGAGGTCATGACTAAAAAAGGATGCTATAAAAATATTCGAAGATAAAAAGCTCTGTGCTGTAACATCATATACCATACATGGGCTGAAAATACAATAATAAAAAGCCGTACTCTCTGCAAGTACGGCTTTAAAGTACACCCGAAGGGAATCGAACCCTTATCTGAGGTACCGGAAACCTCCATTCTATCCATTGAACTACAGGTGCTTATACAAATTTATCAGGCTAGAAAAAACGCTTCATCCGCTTAAATAAAGAAGCCATTCTTTCTAAATGTGAGGACAAAAGTATAAAAAATCTTCTCATCTTCCTAATGATTCTTCTTTTTTTATAGTTCTTAAGGCACTTCCCCATGTTAAGACATTGTTATTTTGAAATGCTTTAGAGCATTTACTTTATCAAATTGACAATCTTTTAGAGAATATCCATTACATATATCAATTTTATTCCTATCTTTGCCGACAATTAACATTTAACAAACCTATGAGTTACTTGATAAAACCTAAGAACTATAATCCGCTACTCGACCTCAAACAGACCGAGCTGGGAATCAAGCAAATAAAAGAGTTCTTCCAATTAAACTTGTCATCCGAGCTACGCCTTAGACGTGTGACTGCCCCCCTTTTCGTATTGAAAGGAATGGGTATCAATGACGATTTGAACGGAATAGAACGACCCGTTTCTTTCCCTATTAAAGATCTGGGCGATGCACAAGCCGAAGTGGTTCATTCATTGGCTAAATGGAAAAGGTTGACCTTAGCTGACTATCATATCGAACCCGGATATGGTATTTATACGGATATGAACGCAATCCGTTCAGACGAAGAACTGGGCAACCTGCATTCTCTCTACGTAGACCAGTGGGACTGGGAACGTGTCATCACCAATGAAGACCGGAACGTAAACTTCCTGAAAGAGATCGTCAACCGTATTTATGCGGCTATGATCCGTACAGAATATATGGTATACGAAATGTATCCGCAAATCAAGCCGTGCCTGCCACAAAAGCTACATTTCATCCATTCAGAAGAATTGCGCCAACTTTATCCGGATCTGGAACCCAAATGTCGCGAACATGCCATTTGCCAGAAATACGGAGCTGTGTTTATCATAGGCATAGGCTGCAAACTTAGCGACGGCAAGAAGCACGACGGACGCGCACCGGACTATGACGACTACACAACCAAAGGATTGAACGACTTGCCCGGACTAAACGGCGACCTCCTTCTGTGGGACAATGTACTGCAACGCTCCATCGAATTATCATCTATGGGAATCCGTGTTGACAAAGAAGCCTTGCAACGTCAGTTGAAAGAAGAAAAAGAAGAAAAAAGACTGGAACTTTATTTCCACAAGCGATTGATGAATGACACCCTTCCACTATCTATCGGAGGAGGTATCGGACAATCCCGCTTGTGTATGTTCTACCTTCGCAAAGCTCACATTGGAGAGATACAAGCCAGCATCTGGCCCGAAGATATGCGCAAAGAATGTGAAGAACTTGATATACACCTTATATAACAAACTATGAACGTACAAATTGAAGAAAGCTGGAAAGCACATTTAAAACCCGAATTCGACAAAGACTACTTTCGCACACTGACCGATTTCGTCAAAAGCGAATATAGCCAGTATCAGATCTTCCCTCCGGGAAAACTGATCTTCAATGCTTTCAACCTTTGTCCTTTCGACAAAGTGAAAGTTGTAATTATAGGACAAGATCCCTACCATGGACCGGGACAAGCACATGGTCTCTGTTTCTCTGTAAACGACGGAGTGCCTTTTCCCCCTTCATTAGTGAACATATTCAAAGAAATCAAAGCCGACATCGGTTCAGATGCCCCGAGCACGGGAAACCTGACTCGCTGGGCAGAACAAGGAGTTTTATTACTCAACGCAACCCTGACCGTACGTGCCCACCAAGCAGGTTCACATCAGAATCGTGGCTGGGAAACATTTACCGATGCTGCAATCCGTGCCCTGGCAGAAGAAAAAGAAAATCTGGTATTTATCTTATGGGGATCATACGCTCAAAAGAAAGGAGCGTTTATCGACCGCAACAAGCATCTAGTGCTCACCTCTGCCCACCCCTCTCCTCTTTCAGCTTACAACGGCTTCTTCGGAAACAAACATTTCAGCCGCACAAACGATTACCTGAAAACCCATGGAAAAACAGAAATCGCATGGTAGTTGGAGAAGTTGGATAAGTTGAGAATGGAGAGTTGAGAGTTGAGAGTTAAGAATAAAGAGTAAAAAAAATGGCTGCACTATTCGTCGAATGATAGCGCAGCCATTTTTCTTTTTCTATATTGTAACAAAACAATTACACGTCCGAATTTCCACTCTCAACTCTCAACTCTCCACTCTCAACTTATCCTAGTACCACTGAATGTTACTTTGCGTTTGGCTTCTCTGCTCATACTTCAAGTCTTGCAGGATGCTTGCATTCGCACGGATGGTAACATTGTAATATTTCCAGCGTCCGAAAGGAGAAAGACTAGCGGACAGGTTGAAACAGTGCAAGTCACGGGAGATTGTACAAGAAGTCTGCGTAATCTCTTTTGCCTGAAAATCATAGCCCGAGTTGAACGAGAGCGACCAGTTATTAGAAATCTTTATATTTCCGTTTGCATTGATGTTATGCGTATACGTATAAGGATATCGCATGGAATAACGGTTAATAGGCTTAGACCTATCTTCACGGATATTGAACGAATAGCTAAGGCTCAACGACCAAGGCATCTTAAACACTTGATAACCATCCGGGTCTGCCTGTGCTTTCTCTACTTTCTTAGGTGTAGTACCATCTCCTTCCGTTCCGTCAGATTCTTCATCGTCACTATCCTCCGACTTCTTATCTTTTCCTTTTTCATCCTCCTCTTTCGGACCGAACCATTTCTTCCATGTGTCATTATTAAAGGTATAGTTGAAAGAAGAGCCATATCCTTGGAAACGTCCGAAACGACCATACGACCATTCTGTACGATTACTAGTCACTACATTACCGCTTTTATCGAATGTATAAGCGTACGTAGCAAACGATGCATTCATATTGAAAGTATAATTCTTCGTCAGTTTCAAACGGAGGTTCATACTTAAATCACTCCAAGGTCTCTCTTTGGCAGCCATATTATAGGACATGCTCGCTCCCAATTCATCAATCAGACTGACTTTTTTAAGCGTATCTTTTTTGGCATCGTAATACTTCATTTCCAAGTTATTTGAAATAGAGAAGCTGACTGTTCCCGATCCTTCGCGCGAAGGTACTCCATAAGGTTGCCCCGTGAAAGGAGAATAATATTGCGTATTGCCATTATAATCTGTATATTCTTCCCAGTACTTGCTGAATCCCGGAGCACCGCTAAGACTTACCTGCGGCGTGAATACGTGACGAATCTGTATCTCTTTCTTCTTAGCAAAAAGAGGTTTGTACATACCATACAGTTTCGTACTCAAACTCAAACTTGCCGAATAATTGGAAACCCGGTAGAAACCATTCAATGTATCACCCGGCAATGCTTCCAATTTATGGTCTACCTCATTATATTGCTGATTAATCTTACGAGTATACCAACGCTCTGTATAATTGACCGAAGGAGAAACCTGCAAATATTTGAACAGTGTAAAAGTAGCACTGATAGGAATATTGTGATTCATTGCATTCTCCCATTCACTTAATCCGGCTTTAAACAGACGGTCGTCTTTGGTACGAATACTGTTTGTCAGACGTCCCGTATAGCTAACGGAAATCTTTTCGTACCAGCGTTCGGCTCCTGCCGCTTTCTTGCGTTTGAAGGGGAATAGACGGCTTAATGTAATATTCAAGTCAGGCAAAGTGACTGCAATAGAAGAGTCACGCATTGTCTGTGCGATATTGGTAGTTCCGGATAAGGTCAGACCGATATCAGGAAAACTACGAGAATAACTAATACTTGATGTTTTGGTATTTTGAGTCAACAACTGCGAATTATAAAGGTTGTTGATATTAGAACGTTCATAACTACTGGTCGAGAAGTTCACACTGGCGGAGAATGTGCTGTTCGGGCTGGCTTTGGCGTCCTGACGATGGTTCCATACTACCTTAAAATCCTTAGCAACTGCATAGTCCGGCATCCCTTTATCTCCTGTCTTGGTGACCTGATAATCCGCTTGCAGCGTACCGGAATATTTATATCGTTTATTATAGTTTGTCAATCCGGACAATCTCCATGAACCTTTCGTGAAGATATCTCCCGTTATTTTCAAGTCCATGATATCACTCATGGCAAAGTAATATCCTCCTTCTGCCAAACCGAAACCACGGCTGGAGTCGTCCATATAAGTCGGCATAATGAAACCGGAAGAGTAACTGCTGGAGAATGGGAAGAAGAAGAACGGCACAGCCAACGGCAGAGGCACATCTTCCACAACCAGATAGGCAGGACCTGTCACCACATTCTTTTTAGGGCGCACTTTAGCTCTTGTCAGCTGCATATAGAAGTGGGGATGGTCGTGATGATCGCAGGTTGTATAACGCCCATGCTCCATGAAAATTTCATCATTGGCCCCTTTCTTCGCTTTGCTTCCGGTCACATATCCTTCTCCCTGCTGGGTGACGATATCAGTAATTCCCGCTTTCTTGGTTTTGAAGTTGTATCGGATTGTTTCCGTATCATACGAGGTATCACCTTCTTTAAATACCGGTTTACCTTTTTCCACTCCGGTAGTATCCTTGATGCCATAAGCATGCACAGTACTACTATCCAGATTCATCGAAATAACTTCCGCAGCCAGTTCGATGTTCTGATAATTCACTTTTCCGCTACCATAAAGTGTAGCGGCTCCTCCCAAAGTAAAGACAGTGGAGTCGTTAGATTCATAAACAACCGGTGCATCGAGTGGTTGTTTCTTCTTTACCGGTGCGATAGAATCAATGCGTACCGTTACCGTATCTGCTTTCAACGAATCATTTCCCTGAAGGGAATCCGTTTGTGCGGTATTGGAGGCAATCATTCCTCTTCTTCGACGTTGAGACGTAGCCTCATCGGGAAGCATCAGTAAGACAATCAGCAGTATGAATGATATAAGTATTTTTGCTTTCAATGGCGCCATTAACTAATAGTTTACGCTTGAAGTGGCAAAAGTACACAATCTTCACCAAATATGAGTTAGAATCTTCGTTATTTAATTATTTTTTAGTGCTATAAAAAGAGAGAACACCATCTATCAAAGCGGCTTAGACCTTCTTCACCATATTTTGCAATACTTTGCCGTGCTTTCTCCACTGTTTTCTCTTCATCCAGATGGGTTTTAGAAAAGAATTTATCCGCAAAGCAAATCAATTGTTCTTCCAAGGTGATGGGCAGCATCTCACGATGAGGAACGGGAAGTTGCTGGGCAATGATATCTTCCAACGAAAGCCCTGCCCCCGTATGGCGTTCGCACACCAATGCGTGTTGGGGAAAACCTTCCGCCCGCAAGATTTCGGCTCCCAAATATCCGTGAGCGATATAAGGATGAGTGCCAAAGCACTGAATAGTTGGAGCGTCGGTCTGAAAAATACCAATATCATGCAACAGAGCGGCTTCTTTTACAAAACTCCGGTTTAAACGCAATTCGGGATGAGCATCCAGCATTTTCATTGCTTTTCCGGACACTGCCAGACTATGTATTACTAATATTTGTCTCTGCTGGGTATTCTCCGGATAATACTTATCAATGATTTCGTATGGATTCATGTGCTTTATTTTTTGCTCTCTTGATGAGAAATTAATATTTTTGTGCAATATTACAAAAAAATTACCGATATGCAAACTAGAGTTTCCTTCATTCTTATATTTTTGTTCATTATGTTGTTGCCAATGCGTGTAAACAGTCAAATTGTCACGGGAGCAGAACAGATGGATCAATATCTGCCGTTGCTGAAAGGAAAACGCATCGGAATGGTGGTCAATCACACTTCTGTTGTAGGAAGAAAGCAGGTTCATCTTCTCGATACCTTATTAAAGAGAGACGTCCGGGTGGTCAAGGTATTTGCTCCCGAACATGGTTTCCGTGGTAACGCAGATGCGGGTGAAACAGTGAAAGACGGAAAAGATTCCCGCACCGGCATTCCTATCGTATCGCTTTATGGTGACAACAAAAAGCCGTCTGCTGCCCAACTAAAAGATGTCGATTTGATTGTATTCGACATTCAGGATGTAGGGGCACGCTTTTATACCTATATAAGCACGATGTATTATGTGATGGAAGCTTGCGCAGAGAACAAGAAAGAAATGGTTGTACTGGATCGCCCCAATCCGTGCGATTATGTGGATGGTCCGATACTCAAACCTGCCTACCGGAGTTTTGTTGGCATGTTACCTCTTCCGGTTCTCCACGGATGTACCATCGGCGAACTGGCACAGATGATAAACGGGGAAGGATGGATTGCCAACAAGAAAAATCCTTGTTCATTAAAGGTAATTCCAATGACCGGATGGAAACACGGAGCACCTTATTCACTTCCCATCAAACCGTCGCCCAACCTCCCGAACGACCAGTCTATCCGATTGTATGCCTCACTTTGTCCTTTTGAAGCCACTCGCGTCAGCGTGGGACGGGGGACAACTTTCCCTTTCCAGGTATTAGGCGCACCTAATAAGAAATACGGAAGTTTCACTTTTACTCCCCGCTCCTTACCCGGTTTTGACAAAAATCCGATGCACAAAGGTATCACCTGTTATGGGGAAGATCTCCGGAATGTAACCGATGTAAATGGATTTACGCTTCGCTACTTCTTGAACTTTTATCGCTTATCCGGCGAAAACGCAGCTTTCTTCTCCCGTGCCCGATGGTTTGATTTGCTGATGGGAACTGACAGCGTACGCAAAGCTATCCTCAAAGGAGAATCGGAAGAGGCTATCCGGAATAGTTGGCAAAAGGAATTACAGGATTACAAGGAGATCAGAAAAAAATATCTTCTCTATGAGTAAAAAAACTAGTATCATACTCTCATTCATTTTCATAAACCACTTATAATTAAAAGAATAAGTATGATAGATAACTATTATTTCCGGCATCTATCATACTTAGACCATCAAAAACGGGGTATCTATCATACTTGATTAATCCACGCTCTCTCCTGAAGTTTCATTTTTTTCCCGTTCATCACCAACTTGCAATGCACTTTTTGCATTAAGTGGAGATATAACAGGGCGTTTTAGCTGACTTTCCAATTGCTTGCGAGCAACTCTTGCCACATTTCCCCCATCTTTTGCCACTTCGGCATTTTCAGCAAAACCGGATGGGTTTCTCTCTTTGGACAAATCCGTAGTAGCCGTTTCAGCAAGCATATTAAGGATCAGTTCAGTGTTCGTCATATTGTCACGGAGATTTTCTTTCTTCAATCCTTTAAACTGCTTATATTCTTTTGCCGACTTTTCAGCCCATGTCTGATAAATTATATCCGTTAATGCAGCAAACTGAACGCCCTCTTGCATCCCATTTCTTTTCCATTCATCAGTAAGTTCCTTCCGTACTTCAATTGATTTCAATCGTTGATTAATCCAATTGTCCGAGTAACCTAAAGATTTATATTCCATCATCGCCCGATTTATAGTCAGTTCGGGGTCCTGCATTTCATCCAGACGCTCTTTGGCGACTTGAGCCATCCACATCTTAAAGGGTTCCGCTTTGGGCGAGGGAATAGACTGAATTAGACGGAAAAGTTGTTGGGTTGTAGCTACATCTGTCTTATACAGTTTGCCGTCAGAAGAGGGTAATTTCAGTTGTCCGATTTCTTCGGACAACTGACTTCCTTCTGTTTTCAACTTCTTTTTTAAATCCCCCCAATACTTACGAGGACGCTCACTGTCTGTTAATACTTCAATCACATCCACAATGGAAAAATACCATTCCTCCTTTTGGTCATCCCAAACAGCACGGATCTTTTTATCTTCAAATACTTTTATAGCATCTTTTTTAGTCATAGCATTATATATATGATGTAAATAATAAATAAATAACAAATTCTATTCTACCTCCAAAGGTACAACATGATAATACGTACCATACGTTTTCCGTTTAGATTTCACTCCGAGCCGCTGCAAGATACGCCCGAAATAAGATGCCTGCCTGGCGGAAAATGTCATCTTACTCGCTTTCTGAATCCGGCGCAAAATATCAATAGCCAGTAGCCATTCTCCTTCTTCCTCTTCTTCCGCCCTACGATAATAAACCATAAATAACTGTTCGATGGCAGGAGATTGTTCAAACTCCCGGTTGTTTTCCGTCATGATAGCCTCTTCTTCGGAGTCAAACCAATAACGTTCGTTGTGATAAAGCAACTCCAACGCCTGTGCATAAAGCTGTTCATAATCAATAGGACGCGACACATCTATAGCTCCCGTCATGTAAATACCGATGAAACGACGGCTACCGGAAGTATCCGTCAACAAATCCCGATGATTGCTCGTGGCAATGAACGATGCATACCGGCGAAGCTCTTCCACTGCCGAAGCATTCGGACGACGTGTGTTCACCACCGGCTTTTGCAGAATATGTTTCAGAAAAGCCTGTTGGGTAGGGCTAATCTGGTCGAATTCATCCATATTGATAAGCAGAAAGCGATTCAGATACAACTCCGCGTCCCGTTTCCGACTGAAATCAATGCTATCCGTATAGTACGCCTGTAAAGCAGGAGGAAGAAGCATTCTGCAAAAAGTCGATTTCCGATATGCCTGCGGGCCAATCAGCAAAGGTGACGTACTGTTGGCGTGTTTCTTATCCATTCCCCTCCAATGGGCAACCATATTCAAAAACCACCGACGGAACAACGGCGCCCAATGCGGATTATCACAGGGAACACGGTTGGCCAGTTCCAAAATCCGGTCTTTACCATCCCAGTGAGGCAGATGATACAAAAAATCCTCCACCGGCTGATAAACAGGCACATGGTCGGAATCCAAATAGCGGATTACGTCCCTATCCCACATTTTCACCCCTTCATACATCGCATTCATCGTGATACTCGCCAGCACCCGCTTGTCCACCGGACGAAAATAGAAATTAAAACTATTCCGTTCGCGATATTCCACTTCCGTGGTCAGCGTATTGTATCGAAATTCATAACGGCGCTTCATAAATTCGTCCATCTGCATGGCGAAAAGCTGTTCGGCCGTCAGACTGCTCTTCTTGCCGAATCCCTTGGCGGAACGGTAGACACTTTTCACAGTTTCGCGAATCAGTAACTCGTCCGAAGGGAGCCGGTAGTGCGCCTTTGTCCACCGCACAGTATCTTCTTCGGGGATACCTGCCCGAAAACAATGCTCCGCCAAACACACCAGTAGCGGTTGCAGATCGTCTCCCTCCCGATATCCGTCCAGTTCTTCGAGCGCCCTGTTGAATGCAGCGGAGAAAAGCACCGACAATGCTTCATAATTTTCATATCCGGGCGCCATTCGCTGCAAAGGAGAATCAGTTTCCCGCGTTCGTTTGATAAAAGTCGTTTCGGACGGAAGACTGACGGGCTGCTTCATATAAATGGGCATTGCTTTCGGATTGAAATAAAGTTCAGGATCATACGTCAGCCGGCAATATTGTTCGAGCGACGGTTCTTTCAGTTCGATATCAAAAGGCAGTTGTGGCTGATAATATTTCACAGCCGTCTGATAAGCATGCGCGTGAAAAAGTTCCGCTTGCTCGCGTAAAGTTGGCAAGCGGTCGTCCGGATAGGTGAACCGCACCCATATCTTTACTGATTTGCCGGAAGATCCGGTAAAAGCAAGGTATGTTTGCGGAAGCTCTTTGACCAGTTCCTTTATTTCGTCGGCTTCCGCTCTTCCTGAAAGATTGTTGACTTCCATCATCACTATGCCGTTATATTCATTCAAGGTCATTACCCCTTCTTTACGGACAAAAGCTGCGGCAGGCATCACTTTGGGAACTTTACGCACCTCTTCAATCGAATTTCCCGGAAGAGTATACCGCAAGACTTCCCTCATCTTTGAGACGGGCTGCGCCTTGACTTCCGTTTTCATCTGCTCCAAAAGGAGCTCCATTTTCAACGTCCGTAAGGTTTTTACCTTGCCATCGTCTCTGACTAATGTTATTTTCATCTTTTTTTATTATTATTTCCAGTAAAAGGAAAGCTGCACTACAGCCATACAAAGATACAACATGCTCTTCGTCCAAACAAATTTCACTGCTTTTATTTGCTACGCCACACGACTTTATTTTATAGAAATAATGCTTACTAAATTTGCGAATAAAGGCAGGATGATATATCTTTGCAGGCAGTAAGACTTCAGCCCGCATAAGTGTGCCGTACAGCCCACCTATGCGGGCTGTATAGTTTACATTCGTGGGCTGTAGAGCCCACAAATGTGTGCCCAAGAAAAGCCACTGATTCCAGTTGATTATCCAGGCTTCAATTGTAGGTTATCTTGCTGCAAAACAATCATTAAAATGCCTTTCAAAAGGCGTTTTAGCCACATTAACCCATAATAGAAAAGACATGTACGCAAAGTATGATTTTCGCAAAAAACCGTCTTCGAAAGAAAACGAAGACGAACAGCCGTTGTATCCCCGCATCGTATCGAACGGAACCATCGACTTTCAACAAATTGTAAAAGAGATCGCTCAAGCTTCCAGCTTTACGCCGGCAGATATTGAAGGAGTTCAGCTGGCTATTGAAAATAAAATATCCGAATATTTAGTCAGCGGACATCACGTCCAGTTGGGGAACCTAGGATATTTTTCAGCCAAGCTGAAAGCACGTCCGGTGATGGATGCCAAAGAGATACATGCACAGTCCATTTATTTCGATAATGTAAATTTTCGTCCATCATCTTCTTTCCGAAAGAAGGTTCGCGGATTTGTGGAAAAAGCGAAGTCGGGATTTGCACATTCCGCCGAAGTTCCGGTGGAAGAGCGTCGGCGCAGGTTGGAGAGGTTTCTGGATGAACGACCGATGATACGACGCAAAGAGTATACGCAACTGACGGGACTACTAAAGAACAAAGCGCTGAATGAATTGAACGGTTGGGTAAAAGAAGGAGTACTTGACACCATTGGAAGCGGCAGTCATAAAATTTATGTGCGGGTTAATACCATGAAAGATTAAACAGTAAAAACAGTGGAATAAGAATGATAGATACCCATATTTCATGAAGAAAGTATGATGGATACAAAATTTCAGAGACATCTATCATTCTTATTCATCAGATTATAACTATATTAGCAAAAAGAATGAGAGTTGTGATAGTTATTTTCTACTCTAAGAACAATCAGTTAATAACAAAACAATGAAAGATAAAACACAAAAAAGCTTCAGGGAAATAGCCCGGACATTACTTCTTGTTTTCTGTTATGCCTTTGGTAGTCATGCTTTTGCATTGGCTTTAGAGCACGAACAAACAGTAGAAATTTATAAAGTAACAGATGTCCCCAATCCGCGTAATGAAAGCTCTTCCAATTGGGTTAGCAATCCGAATCAGATATTGGATGAAAGTTATGTGTGGGAGATAAATAATATGTTGTCACAGTTAGAAGACTCATTGAGTATTGAAGTGGCGGTTGTTGCGCTCTCTTCTATTGGAGAAGATATTCCAGCAGAGTTTGCCCACAAGCTTTTTGAGCACTGGGGCATCGGAAAGAAAGCGGACGACAACGGATTACTGATTCTTTTAGTACTCGATCAACGTAAAGTCACTTTCGCAACCGGATACGGTTTAGAAGGAGTACTTCCCGACGCTTTATGCTTTCGCATTCAACAGAATGAAATGGTTCCGTGGTTTAGAAAAAACGACTTTGACAGAGGAATGACAGAGGGAGTCCGGGCTGTAACATTAGTGCTCTATGGAAGCGACTATGAACCAGTTTCTCAAGGCATTTCTGATAATTACTGGAAAAGTGCCGGCAATACGTTGTGGAATTTTCTGGCAAATCAGTCGCCTATGCTTTGGATATTCTTGATACTGGTAAATGTTCTCACTTATCGCATGAAGGTAAATAAAGCTCGCCCCAAAGACGGTTCAGCATTAGCAGCAATCAAAGTCCTGACACTTTACAGCCCACTTGGATGTCTTGTGTTGTTTTTTCCGGTCTGGCCTGCACTTATTGCGGCATCCTTATGGTATAAGTTCTACCAAAAACAACGTGTTATTTTGCAGAGTAAGACCTGCGACTCTTGCAAAGCTGTGGCTTTACAACTTTTATCCAATGAGCTTGCAACCCCTTTATTATCTGCTTCCGAGCAAATGGAACACAAACTAGGTTCTGCCATCCACCGTATTTATCAATGTACTTCCTGCGGCTGGATATTGCGGTATAAATCTGTCGTCGGAAGCGAATATAAGATGTGTAATCAATGCCATACCATTGCTTCCAAGCGTATCAGTCCGTGGAAAACAGTTAAAGAAGCCACATATTCCGATGCCGGATTGGAGGTTGCCGACTATCTTTGCTTAATGTGCGGAGATAAAAAGCAGACAACACAGAAGATTCCCCGCAAGACACCCCCAAATAGTGACAGTCCTAGTAATAGTCACAGTAGCAGTAGCAGCAGTAGTAGTAGCGGCAGCAGTAGCAGTAGCGGCAGTTTTGGTGGTGGACGTAGCGGTGGCGGTGGAGCGTCAAGTAGTTTTTAAGATCGGCTATTCATTTGAAAAAGTCGACTAACCAAACAAAGACGTGGAAACACATCTCACCTGAATATTTTCATAGAAAGATGGTTATCCACTCCTTTATTCTAACTATTTTTACATAGATAACCGAACATAAAAAAATGAAATGAATATCGAAGAATTTAGAGAATATTGCTTATCTTTTAAAGGAGTCCATGAGAAGATGCCGTTTCCCAATGTGCCCGACAAATATAGCCGTGACGTTCTATGCTTTTATGTAGCGGACAAATGGTTCTGTTTCGTTAACATTGAGATTTTCGATTTTTGTTGTATCAAATGCAACCCTGACGAATCCGGAGAACTGCAAACTGAATATACCGGCATAAGGCCAGGATGGCACATGAACAAGAAATATTGGATCAGTGTCTATTTCAACCAAGATGTACCTGATGAGAAAATCAAAGAGCTTGTAAGCAACTCCTACGATATTGTAGTCAAAAGTTTGACAAAGAAAGAACGGGAAATGCTATAAATAAAGGAAGGATTCAAGAACCTCCTAAACGTAAATCCTGTACTCTGTTGTCTTTCCAAAAAACAGTGAAATTATAATTTACACCACTATTCCTGTAAAACACAATCTCCCAACTGTCACTATATAGTACAGCCGGCACGATCGTATAGGGATAAAAATCATTCTGCCAGGATCCGTATATTTTTTCTTTATGTTTCTGCTGACTTTTGCTGGACAGCATGCTATCTAGTTGTTCTGCCATAGGTACCCAGTTCTGCAATAGCACCTGTAATTCCAATAATTGCCTGGAGAACGGAGCAGAAGCGTCCCCTTCTATCAAAACAAGAGTTTCTACCGAGTAAAAGGGCAATTGCACTGCACCACTCCAAAGGCAGCATTTATCTCGCCACCAATCACAAACCTTACAGGTAAAGATGCCCAAACCTTCCACTTTATACTCTCTCTTAGTTCCAAACAACTCGTTTATCAGTGTCTTGAATACTTTCATTACTTTTCCCATCGTTTTCTTTTTTTTAGTATGCACTAACAATGTTACTATGATTTCTGGAATCTTACCGCTTGCTATGTGGGTGTGTTTGTGTGCATATTGTTCAATTTTAAGTTTTTATTCTTCGTAATAAGTAAAAATACGCTCGACATAAGGTTTTAATATACGACCGAGCCCCGTGCCAAAATCAACATAATCTTTGAAATTCTTTGTTTCAATCCAGTTGCCATTCGCATCACAGCCGTAGTCTTGGAAGTCTTTGTAGAGTATTTCAAATCCTGGCCGCTCGTCAATCGGTCGTCCTTGTTCATCGTATTTCTCTTGCACGATACTATTACGAACAACGGTTTTCAGTTTACCGTTCGGATAATATTCACGTTTACACCAGGACTCTAACTCTTTATTACCTTCATCGTCAATCCTATATTTTTTCACAACGCGGTTACTGTCACTGTATTCATAGATGAAATGCGTTTCCGGCCTATCACGACTCAACAAATCATACACTTGGGTCTGCGCCAACAAGCCATTTGTATCATACTCATAGACTGTTTTTCCCGATAATTCCCCTATATTATAATATTCCCTCTTCTCTACCAACAAATCATGTTCGTTATAATCATATTCGGTCATAGCCGGTTTGTCAATCGTGCCGTCAATCTGTTTGGTTCGGATAAGATTTCCCCTGTCGTCATAAGTATTTATCTCCCCATGGGAATCACTATACACAATTTCCAGTAGTTTCCCGTCAGTATTATACTTACTGACAATCGTACTGTTAGTTTTCGGAAAGCTAAGTGTAGATGTATATCCCCAAGTCTCATAGGTATAATCGGTCTTTCGGATAATATTTTCTTGTTTGTCGTACTCGTTGCATTGAGCAAGATTGCCGTCGATATTGAAATGAAAATGGTAGTGATGTATTCCGTCCTCTTCCCATTTCTCGCCTTTTTTGAATTTCACCGAGAAGAAAGACGATGTATTTTCCGGACGATAATAATAGATATCCAACGTTTTGACTTTTCCGTTCAACCCCATCCTGCTTTTGTCGTTATTGACAGAATCTATTGTCGGGGGAATGTATTTCAAAGGAGATTGTTGGCAACCTGCAAATATCGATATAATCAAACTTCCTAAAATAACAAGAACTACAACGGCTTTATTTTTCATGTTTTCTTTGTGTGTTACAATGTTTCGACGCAAAGATAACAAAAAAGAACCAGTTCTAAAATATAACTGACGTAAAAGATTACTTTCGTGTTATTATAATATCATCAAAGCAGAGTTCCAATGACTGATTATCGGGTTTATACTCTGTCCAATCTTTCGGATCGCCACTTTCGTTGTCTATCATTAAATGATAATAAGAGAAGCCAGAGCGTGGATCAGGCAATCTATGAATCTTATAGCTCCCTACAGTTGCCAACTCATTATCTTCAACGACTTTCAGCCAGCCTAAAGCCTTGTCTAACTGTTGAAGATGAGATAACTTATCCTGCTCGCCTTGTTTTAAAGCGTCAACTGTTTTTGTTCTTTCGTTTTGTAATAACTCTATTATATCTTTCATGCTTTCCACTCGGTTAGTATTGAATTAAAATCTTCAAGCATCAAGTCGAAGTCATAATCCAGCTTCTTCTTTTTTAGCTTGTCAGTTACGTGGTTTAAAGCAAACAGAATATATTCACTTAGCTTTAACCTCTGTTCGGAATGACTTAATTCGCTGAATTCTTTTTCAAGGTTTAGTCCGATTCTAATTTTCCCGGTATCTGCCCTGAATGGTCCAAATTCAAAACGATTGCGAAGGAAATATCCGTTCTTCTCTATTTCTTGCCTGGTAAACATAGTGAGCAGTGTCCGATAGAAATCTTTTTGTTTCAATTTCAACTTTTCATCGGCTATGATATAGTTTGTTTTACAATGGTCGTGGTCATAATAACTATACGAACAATTAATTATAATTCGATTAATAGCACGTCCGTATATTTCGGGGCGCATCCTTCTATCCAACTCCGGTTTCAGTTCTTTGTCAACGCTCTCGATTACTACCTTGGAGTTTTCATAGCAGTTACCAATTGTCCGCTTTATCCAAACCGGATTTTTAGGAATCCAGTTTCTCTGGCTTTCAAGCCTTATATCCTGTATATCTTCCTTTATCTCATATTCCCAAAATACGGATTGCTTTTGATTCGGGTCGTCAGGACTGAAACAATAACTTGTCCTTCCCTGCTCCATAGTAAAACCGTTGACTCTTTTCGACCAAATGGCATCGACAAAACGAGTTTCTCCAAATTTATTTTGAAAACAAGTCGCGGGATTTCCATTAAAGAATTGTCCTCTCAATGCTTCGACGGGTTCGTGATTTCCCCAGCCGATAATAGCCAGACTCTCGCAAAGGCGAACGGCTTTATTCCATTCTCCGGCATTTTTATAATCCGCATATTTCAGAAACTCGGCAAACAAGCGTTCGCGCAACTGTTCTATTTCTGATTGAGACTGCAAAAATTCTTCCAGTTCTTTTAAGTCTTCTATTTCAAATATCTTTTGCTCCACCACATTTGCCCTTAATTTCAATCTCAGTTTTTTAGTATTATGCAGAAATCTCAGCCTCTTTCTTTCTCTTTTTCCACAACTGCCACGAATTAATAATATTCTGCCACATATTATATACACAACAATACATAGGTCTGATTGTCAAAAGAAAAGCCCACCAATTACTAGCAGAGGGTAACAAAATAGTAACAAAAAAAAGAAGAAATCGCTTTGTGGTGGGCTTCATGTGCAAAAGTAACAAAAGCCCTCCAACCATAAAAGTAAAACTGGCGAAAAGAAGAATACTGTTTTTCTTTTCGCCAGCATATATATTTTGCTGTCTATAGAAGTTGGTTTAGTTCGTTTTGGATATATAGACAAAGGAACAAACCAAACCCGATTTTGCAAAGACTAATAATCAATCTTCTTTTCCTTTTTGATTAAAGATAAAAGAAGAAAAAATATTCCCCGCGGTAGGAGTAACAGACAGGCACCTACTTAGATTGCCGTCATTGGGAGAAATGACAACTATCATTGCATTTTTGCGTATTTCAATAGAACTCCACATGCCTTTTGCTACACTTCCAGCACTACTGTCCGTTTCAATTTGCACACTGTCCTCAAACACAGACGACAACCAAAAAGTAGCATAATTTATACAGAACAACGTATAAACTCCTCCACTTTCTGGAACTGCTATATGATCCTTTTTAAGAGATACTGAAGCATCTACCTTCCACTCCATTGGCTCCCAATCCCCGTCTTTGCTCGTACAGGAAAAAAAGACAATAGCATATACAATCAAACATAAATATTTTTTCATCGTGATATTACAGAGTATTCAAGATTATATTTATAATTGTTAGAACTCCCACTACGAGTAACTTCCGTATCTTTTATTTCAGGTCCACTATTGGTATCAAAGACTTTGCTTAAATAATAACCATTGTAGCTGATAGAGGAACCCCAACCCCAATTACAATGGATTAAGTTTTGCTGTTTACCATTTTTAATTGCAGATATATACCCGTCATAGACCCAAGCATGTCCCCCTTTATACTTAACTGTTATCCCCAAGAATTTCTTTCTTCCAGAATTTCCCCGTCCATAAACAGGATTCCCGTTTTTTATAGCATTTATAATTGGGTTTTCATCATATTTCTTCAATTTGGAAGCTTTTAATCCTCCCCACTTATTAAACCAATCAATGGCCTTATTTTCTCCAACACTAGTTGTGCCCTTTTTATATTTTGCCCCAAAAGCATTTCCAAGGTATCTGCACAAATGAGCCACTTCATTCAAAGATTGTGGAGTATTTGCAGGAGTCAAAACCCCATTATATTTTTCACAATCAGAAATAATTTGATCCCAATGTAAAGTAGAACTTCCTCCCATTCCATTATAAGACCAATTCACATGTCCTATAGTCTGAAAATGAGATAAAATTTGCGCTGTTGCAGTTACAGTACATCCTGTAATCTTATTCGGGCAATATTTTCCATAAGAATTAGGATTATTTTCTCCACCCTGTGACCATTTTGTTTTAAGTATAGGCAAATATTTCGTTCTTATACTCCATCCCTTAGAAGTTGCTCTTGTCAAATTTTCATCTGCCTTAAAATTCTCTATATCTTCAAATTCAGTCGCAATAGCATAATCTAAAAAAGACAGAAACATTTCATTATCCACATCCTCTAATTTTTCAAAATCCAAATTACCTTCATCTACAAAAGCAAATATTGGTTCTGTACGTTTATCAGCCGCAACTAATACAAAACCATTATTATTAGCAAAATTAACAACATACATCAATGTATCCAAGTCAATAGAAGAGCTCGTTTCTTGTGACCGTGTGCCTGTCAAACTATTCCTCAACACACCTATGTCTGAAATTTCTCTACCTAAAGGAGCTCCTCCATTTCTCGTTTGTGTGTCAACTCCGGTAATGTCAATAAAGTCTTGAACAATTTCCTGTGCTTCATCAGGCGTAACTTTGTAAGAAACAACCGTTTTGCCATTAACATCATCTATAGTTGCCATATTGTCTTCGGAACACGAAGAAATGAAAAATGAAAATAGAACAGCATAAAAAAATAATTGTTTCATGATGATATATTTTTTGAAGGTTAATAAGACAAAATTACCGCTATTTACAAAGCAAAACAATCCCTACAAGTTGGTATTTTATCTGGAACTACGACCAATATTTGCAAATAATTAAAATAAATAAAGCCGAAGCGTGAATTCAATTCATCCTACTTCAGCTTTACTTTAGTTTATGGTTTACCCAACTTATTGGCTTCCTTTTTCAACTGTTCGGCTTGCTCGTTCAACAGCCTTGCACGCTCCAGTGCTTCCGCCTGCCTTTGGAGGCGGTATTCAAAATCTATCACTGAATCGGTCAGACTTCGGATAAAACCGTTATCCCGTTGCCACTTGAACTTGTTTTCCAGCATATCAAAAGTTTTCCCGTCTGCCTGTCCTTGCATCAGCAAATAGCGGTATTTCATATCGTTGTCCTGTAACTGCTGCATACTTTCAGCCAAACGGACATTCAAGAATATGGAAGCGGAACAGATAACCAGCACTGCCGAAAAAAGGAACAATCCCGGACGAATCCAAGAAGCCACCTTGTTGTAAATCCGTCGATAGAGCGGTAAGGGTGCAGCCTCCTCTTTATTCGTCTTGCAAGAGCCCAAAGCATCAATCATTACCTTGAAACAACGATAGGTTTCCAATACTATTTTCTTGGTGTCTTCGATATGTTTCTGCTGACCTTGCATCCTGTTCCTTATCTCGTCAAGCTGGCTTCGGATAACCTGCAAATCCTTTTCGGGAACAGCCGGATTACCGTACTGTTCTGACAATGCCTGTTCGATTGCATCCAGCCTTTCGAGAGTTTCCTCCCGACTGGCTGGTGTTACCTGTGCTTCCTGCTTCTCTTTCAGTTCTGTAACCATTGAGAGAAGCCCCTCTAAAATCAAATTTTCCTCCATACGCTTATAACTTTAGTTGTTTTTTCTTTTTTTTCTTCTTCTTTCTCAAAAAGGAATCATCGGGCATTTCATCAGCCGGGGCTGACAAACCGGAAAACAGACCGCCTAAACCTGTTATAAAAGAATTATCCGCTTTGTCGGGTGCTGATACTGGTTTCTGAACAGGTGCGGTAACCGTCTGCTTATTGCTTCCGACTGTCGTCTGCCCTACATCCCCAAAACATTTATCCAGTTTGGAGAAACTGAAATTGCGGTCTATCTCCGAACCCTTGAACGTGTATTCTCCTTTGGAAAAGGAAACGCCTTGTATCTCGCTTGTCTGCCCCTTGTACTTGAACCGGATAGTAATACCATTTTCCGCTAACCGCTCCTGTAACCGCTGCCAGTTCTTGGACTTCCCGATTTCATTCTTTACAGCGTTGTAAATCTCGTATTTCGATTTGTCCGGCTCTTTCAAGCGGTGCTGCTTCACCTGTTCTTTTCCACCAGCGAAATAAAGCCCGTGTTTGGCTTTCAGCTTCTTGCATACCTGCTCGTTACGGTACATATCGTTCTTGTCCGAAATGGTCTTGCCGTTGTTGTCTATATGGTTGAATACGACATGCACGTGTGGATGCTCCCGGTCTTGATGGCGCACGATGATATACTGCGTATCGGTGATTTTCATCTCACGCATATATTCCTGCGCAAGCTGTATCATCTTCTCGTCTGTCAACTTGGGCGCATCCACTGCCGAATAGCTTAGCGCAATATGTCCGACTGGCTTTTTCAAGTCGGGATTCATCCCGGTCTGCATACAGAAGCTGCGAATTATATCTCCCCGGCTTTCTGTCAGTACCCCGTCCGCATGGAGCAAAGCCGCCTGTTCCTTGCCAAGCACATAGTTCACGCAGCCCTTAAACCCGCTTCCCTTTTTTATTTTTCCAATCATCCGACAACTGGTTTATAATTTCGACAATCCTGTTTTTGAGTTTTACCAGTTCCACCGCCACCAGTGCGAAACCTCCGGCATTTGCCCGGTGCGCCAACTGGTTGATGTTGTTGGCTTCCCCTGCCAGCTTGCGGATGGTGTCCGCATCCTGCCTGTTCAGCCGGGGTATGACCTCCGCCGAAACAACCGCCTGCCGTACATACTCACTGACACGCAACCCGGCTTCCCCAGCTCGCTTCCTGATGGCGTAATACTGCAACTCGGTCAGCTTCGTGCTGACTACCCGTTGCTGCTTCTCTATCCGTTTCTTTGCCGGACGTCCCCCCGGCTTATCCTTTATATTCGTCATAGGTTTTTACATTTAAATGGTATCTTAAAAATTGCGACCAACGGGAGAAATTTTCTTTGCTGTCAAGCAAAGCAAGGTGGTTTCGGTCTACCGAAACATAACCTTGCTCTCCTTATGAAACCGCCAGCCGCTGGCAATCCTGCCGGATTAAATGCCCCTGCCCTTCTTTTGTCTTGGAGCGGCACGTTGTCCGGTTTTCTGCTTCGTTTCCTGCACTTGGCTGGCTGCGTTTTTCTGTTCCTGCTTCCTGCCGCACAAGTAATCGTTCAAGTCCGAATACCCCCTGTAATTGTGCGAGAAGTCACGCACATGGTAGGAGTATTCCAATTCGATAGCCCGTGTTGCCTTATACCCTGTTTCATCATTGTCAAGCATACAGTGGATGCGTTCATACGGGTATAGCACGTCAATGGCTTTCGGCACATTGACAGTCGAGTTAAGAATAACATAGTCCTGCCTGTCAAGATCGGGCATGGTCGGACAGTTCTTCATCCGGAGCGTGAGGAAAGAAAGATAATCCATAAAGCCCTCAAATACCAAACATTTCTCTCTCGGCTCTCCCTGCTGCCGTATATGGGTAATGTCTTTCGGGGCGATACACCCTTTGAAAAAGGAATTGCGAACCTCGTAACCTCCTGCCATATTCGGGAAACCGATAGCAAAGAACGGTCTGCCGTTATTGGTAAAATGGAGTTCCTTACATTCTCTTTTTGCCAGTTCGATATTGATACCCCGCCCCTGCAAGTAACGGAGCAATGCCGGATGGGTCAAGTCACGGACTTCCAAATGTTGGAAACTCGGCTCTGTCCTATGCTGGGGAAAAGAAAAACTGACCGGATGAACGTTTGGTGTCTGTTCTTCTATCCTCTTTAAAAGGTAGGGAAGACTGTCGGAAAAATAAAGTTCCTTTGCCAGGGCGATGATGTTGCCGCCTTTTCCTGCGCCAAAATCATACCAAAGATTGCGGTCTGTATTCACCTTAAAGGACGCTTCGTGTTCCTCTCTTAACGGTGATTTGTACCATAAACCGTTACCCTGCCGCTTGACGGGCGAATAACCTAAACTATGCAGATAATCTGCAATGGATATTTGTTTCACATCTTCGATGTTCATAATATTTTCTTTTTGGGGATTAAAAAATCGTTGAAAAGTGCGCCAGTCCTGTTTAGTCCGTCATATATATACCCGTACCATACTAAACCTGCCTGCTGTCGATACCGGGAAACAGACAGTCCGTTCCGCTTATATATACACCCGGACTAAACCAAACCGACTTTTAATAATGAAAATCGGGATTGTAGCGATAGCCCTTACCCTCTTTCACAATCATGCGCTTGTTCACAAGGAACTTGTTAAGCGACACAAGGACATTGCGTCCACGCTCGTAACCTATACTTGCGTAACCTTGTTTCAATGCCGCTATCACATTGGAATAGCCTTGTACAACCTGCTTGCCAAAACCGTTCTCCAATGCTTCCCGGTGCTGCTGTTCCGTCAGCTCTGTAAGCGGAAAGTTCCTGTCTTGCTTGGGTTGTTGGAATACATAACCGTCCATGACTTCGGGCAAAGCGTTGTCATTGATGCGAAATGCGAACGGGTCAAACTCACGGTCACGTATATGCATCGCCTTTACTTCGCTTATATTGCCGTCCTGCGTGCTTTTCGTGATTTGCAGGACGGTTTCAGCTTTGTTGTTCAGCTCTGTACCAATATGTCCTCTTGTGTTATCATCCCCCTTGTTCAAATGCAGTACGGTATGGATATGCAGGTTATACCCACTTGACCAGCGCATCAAAAGGTTGATTAGGTCGGTCGATTCGCTCGGACTGTTGATGTCGTACATCAAATCACGGATTCCGTCAATGATGAGCAACCCCACATCGGGCATATTCTCCAACATATAGCCAATTATCTGCTTACGTTTGTCGGGGGTCTGCTCCCTTAACACAATGAAAACAAAATCATCCACATCCTTATCGGTCGGCAGTCCGGCAAGGCGCAAAATGCGTCCCATGACCTTATGGCAATGGTACTTGCTCTGCTCGGTATCAACATAGAGAATTTTGCGCTTGTTCGGTGGCAGATATGCCGAATACTTCAGAACCTCGTCATTCTTCAATGCAGCCGCAACAATGGCGGAAATGTTGAATGTCTTTTTGCTCTTGGCTTTGCCTGTGGATGCGCTGAAATTACCCAACGTGCCGATAGTAGAACCGTTCACCCAAAGAATTTCGGGCGGTACTTCATAAGTGTCCGTCACCTTTAGACAAATGGTTTTCCAAAGGGCTGCAAAATCTTCTTTCGTCATGGCTGTGCCTTGTCCGATTTCCTCTTTCTTCTTGTTTTCCATAGCCATTATTTCTTTAGAGGACGGTTAAGGATATACTTCTGCACTTCCTGCTCTATCTGCGCCTGCGTCTTCACCGGGTTCTGACGCAACCATGCTTCCAGTTCAGCTTTTTCAAAATAAAGCATTTTACCCTGCGGCTTGTAATGGGGTATCAAGTTACCCGAAGTCAGCTTGTACAGGTAGCTTTTAGAAAGGTTCAAGAACCTGCTCGCTTCATCGAAGCTAAGCACGTTCTTTGAAAGGAACACTAAATTTTCGAGTTCTGCAACTCGCTTCTCAATACTTGTTTCCATATAACAAAAGTATTTGCGTTAGACAATATGGAGTGCATGCCCTCCGGTTTCTTGTAATCGATTACGGGGGCAAAAGTATTGAGGAATAGCTTGATAGCGGATTAAGCTATGTTTGAGGTATTAACCTATTCTTAAAGTTTTTTCAGTTGTTTGATATAATTGCTGATGGTTACATAATCTTTTTCATGCTCCACCCCTTTTACATAATTGGCGGCTGTGGCTAAATCACCTTGATTCAGATATTTATCTTTCTTTATATTCTTCGTAACAAACAACTTATTCCTTGCTATGACAGATTGCCAATTAGGTGTTATCAAACCACGATTGCTTAACTCCGAAAAAAGAAAAGCGACTAGCCTGTTGTTATTAGACCTAAATATAACTTTAGGCTTACAAGAAAGTATTGCTTTCAAATCTTCAAAAGTCATAAGAGCATTGAAAATTTCCACTTCATTGATACAATCCACCAACAATGCTATTTGTCTGTCGTTTAAAATAGACTTGAACGGATTTTCTGTTTCAGCAACATGAGGAATAATTTTAGGCTCTTGGCATTTATCTTGAATTGGTTGCAGTTCTTCCTGTTCTTGTTGGAGTTGCATTTCCGCTGGTACCTTACTTTCTTTCTTCTTTCGCAAGTATTCTGAATATCGTTCCAACACAACAGCTTTGACTACCACTGAAAAATAAGGCAGTTCCTCATCATAAACCGTATTATCTTGTTCATACCGGGAATAATCAAATGAAAGTGGATTAAACGACATATATTTTCTTTTCTCATCAGATTTCAAGGATTCATAAAAACCACTTTCCCAAAAGAAATCAGACACAGAATAAAAGTATTGAATGTCATTCAACACAGAATAACGAATATATAACTGCACCAGTTCATCAGCGGTGCGAACGTATTCCTGCTGTTCCAGCTTATCTGCCTGCTCTTCGTCAAAATATAAAGACTTAGAAGCAATGCCATCTATCATAACTTGGCTGGCATGATTGATGCAACGGTTAAATATGCCTTGTATATGGTCGAATTTTATTTTCAGTTCTCTTTCTGTCATAATATCCTATATTTCAGTTAGTAGGAACAAAGATATATTTTTCCGACTAAACAAAGGCAAAAAAAGAAAGAAAGTACGGTTATATCACAATCCCCATACTTTCTTTTTAAATCAATCTGTCAAATTCGGTATCAAGCTTATAGCTTCTTCTTTTTTCTTATCGACAATCTTCGCATAAATTTGAGTTGTGGCAATATTTTTATGTCCCAACAATTTACTTACCGTGTACAAATCAGCCCCTAATGTAAGCATCATAGTAGCATGTGTATGCCGGGCAACGTGAAACGAGATATGCTTAATAACCCCTGCGTCTTTCGCCCATTTTTGAAGTATTTTATTTATAGTTCCCTCATGCGTCAAAGGAAAAATCAAACCATCGCCTTTTGCTTCATTTTGCTGCGGCAACCACTTTAACGCTTCATCGGATATAGGCAGATAAAGCGGTTCTTTTGTTTTCTGCATCTTTATTTCAATTCTAATTCTTTCACCGCTTTTCTGCAAATCGCTCCACTTCAATTTTCTTATATCGCTTACACGCAACCCACACAAACAACTGAAAAGAAAAGCTTGTTTCATTATCTCATACTTGCACTCTGTCCCGATAAGCCGCTTCAACTCCTCTATTGTCAAATACTCCCTGCGGCTGACTTCCGATTTTACCTTACTGGCAAAATCAAACTCTTTCGTTGGATTAACCGTAATAATTCCCTCTTTATAGGCTCTATTTATAGCGGTACGCAGCACTCCATAATAAGCAATAACGGAATTATTACTTAATACGCCTCCAGCTTTTAACAAACCAAACTTACTTGCTTTCTTCGCTTGTTTCAAGAAATCCACAAAGCTATTTAAGAAGTCCTTATCTATATCACGAAAAGCGATATAATCCCCTCTGAACAACTTTAGTTCACGAATGGCATTACCAATAGTCTTTTCGTAATTCAAACTGCCACGTTCTTTAGATTGGCTTCTCATGTTCATTAAATAATCAATCACATTCGCCTTTGACTTGTTAGTGTTCTGAAAGCCGTGTGCATCATTTTGCAACTCTACTATCCGTTTGCTTTGAATGGCTTTTGCAAGAGCCAACGTAGCTTCGTTCTTCGCCTTATCCTCTCTTGTCTTTTCGGGTATAAGGTATAACTTCAAAAATTCATACTGTCGTTTACCGCCAACATAATTTTCTTTTCTAATAATATCACCTGTATAGTAATCCAAATAAATAGACTGGTTACCATTAGCAAGCTGCTTGAATCTAATCCTTACGGGTTCTTTCAATTTAACTTCTTGTTTTTTCTTCGCCATAATTATGTTCTTATTTTGTTACCGATGCAAATATAACTATTTGTTTTGTTACTCCAACGAATACGAGTAACAAAATAGTAACAAAATAAACGCATTTATTAGATTAAACAAGAAAACAAGAGAAATAAAGGAAATTACGCACAACAAAGACAAAGCACTAAATATCAACGTCTTATAGTTTATATTTTATCTCATTTTTTCTTTTCTTCCACAACTGATAACTATTGATGATGTTTTGCCACAACACATACGAACCGGGAGCCACAGAAGACAATGGATTCAAATAAGTATGTGCCATCCAAATAGCCAAAATCGTATTCTTTTGTCCCAACGCCTGCCCGCCACTGATACGGTCATTATAAATTGAGCCGATTATCTTCCCCAAAAAGAACTGCAAACAGCAAGCAATCAGTGCTCCGACAGCAATCATGATTTCCGTAAAACCATCCGCTGGGTCATTGAGCAAGGAATACAACGTCTGCGCTGTTACGATAGCTAAAGATACAGCCCACAAATAAAAAGCAAGTTCATGATAGCCCAATAACTTCTGATGCACCTTTGGCAAACACTTACTCAACAACCAGGCAGCCAAAAAAGGACAAATCAACAACGGAAATACCTTACCTAAAATAACAAGAAACGCCTCCCAAAAAGTGACATCAGGATGCACCTCCACCAAAGGAAAAAGAATAGGCACAGCAATAGCCGCACCGATATTTGCTATCAATGTATAAGTGGTCAGACTGGCTGCACTCCCACCCAACTTGGAAGTAATCACCGCAGCAGCCGTAGCCGTAGGACAAATAATACAAACCATCACTCCCTCTGCTACTATTTTATCAAAGCGATAAAGCAACAAATAAGCAGCCAACGCTCCGCCAATCTGAATCAATAACAACCACAAATGGAGAGGTTTAGGCTTCAAATCACGAGGAGATACCTTACAGAAGGTCAATAGCAACATCGTAAAAATAAGATAGGGAGTCAGAAAAGAAAGGCTGATAAACAGCGGATAACCTATAGCACCTACCAGCATAGCAATAGGTAACGTCCAATTCTTCAAAAACTTAAGCATCGTCGTACATTTTAACTTCGAAGCACAAAGTAACGGAGATTTCAGGAAAAAAGCTACCATTAAACCGAAAAAAACACAAAACTTAATGGCAAATAATGAGTTTTCTACAAATTTCTACTACATTTGCACCGTATTATAGATATGAAACTGAATAGACCGTACATATTATACATATTCATTTGCCTCTGGCTACTTTTTCTACCCTCATGTACTAACCACTTATGGGGGAAGGATTTTGTAGTAGTTATCGACGCAGGACATGGCGGACATGATCCGGGCGCCATCGGCAAAATCTCGAAAGAGAAAAATATCAATCTGAACGTTGCCCTGAAAGTGGGAAATCTGATTAAAAGGAATTGCGACGACGTCAAAGTGATTTACACTCGTAGCAAAGATGTATTCATCCCTTTAGACCGACGCGCAGAAATCGCGAACAACGCGAAGGCTGATCTCTTCATTTCCATTCACACCAACGCACTGGCTAACAACCGTACCGCAAAAGGTGCTTCAACCTGGACACTGGGTTTAGCCAAATCAGACGCTAATCTGGAAGTTGCCAAGCGAGAGAACTCCGTAATCCTCTACGAAAGTGACTACAAAACAAGATATGCCGGTTTCAACCCGAACTCTGCCGAGTCATATATTATATTTGAATTCATGCAAGATAAATACATGGAACAGAGTGTACACCTGGCTTCTCTGATGCAGAAACAATTTCGCCAAACTTGTAGAAGGGCAGACCGTGGAGTGCATCAAGCCGGATTCCTTGTCTTAAAAGCGAGTGCCATGCCGAGCATTCTGATAGAACTAGGATTTATCTCTACGCCCGAAGAGGAGCGCTATCTGAATTCTGAAGAAGGGGCCGGCACCATGGCAAAAGGCATCTACCGTGCTTTCTTAAATTATAAGAGAGAACATGAACTGCGCCTAACAGGAGTCAGCAAAACGATCGTCCCAACCGAACAGGAAGAAGACAATGCCCCGGCAATTGCCCAAAAGGATACCGAAAGTGTGAACACAGCTCCCCAACAGGAAAAGCTATTGGCCGAAGCAAAAACAAAACCTGCCGCGACAGCAAAAACAGCACCGAAACGCCCAATTGTAGTAGAGAGTGCAACCAATGACAGTGAAATTACGTTTAAGATACAGATACTTACTTCTTCCAAACCTCTCGCCAAAAACGACAAACGGCTGAAAGGACTGAAAGATGTAGACTATTATAAGGAAGGGGGAATATACAAATATACGTATGGAGCCTCCGCCGATTATAACAAGGTGTTGCGTACGAAGCGCACCATTACGGCACAATTCAAAGACGCCTTTATCATCGCTTTCCGGAACGGCGAGAAAATGAACGTCAATGAAGCGATTGCCGAATTCAAGAAAAGAAGAAATAAATAAAAAGATAAAATGAAGTACATTACAAAAGAAGTCAGAATAGGTATTGCAGGTATCGTTGCACTATGTGTGCTTATATACGGAATTAACTGGCTGAAAGGTATACACATGTTTCAACCTTCCAGCTATTTCTATGCCAAATTTGAAAATGTAAACGGACTCACCAAATCAAGCCCGGTATTTGCCGACGGTGTTCGTGTAGGTATCGTGCGTGACATCTATTATGATTATGCCAAACCCGGAAATGTAATTGTCGAAGTGGAACTGGACACGGAACTGCGGATTCCCAAAGGAAGTAGTGCCGAGCTTGTATCCGAACTTATGGGAGGCGTACGCATGAATATTCTTCTGGCAAACAACCCGCGCGAAAAATATGCCGTAGGAGATACGATCCCCGGCACACTGAACAACGGAATGATGGAAAGCGCGGCGAAACTGATCCCAAAGGTAGAAGAAATGCTTCCGAAACTGGATTCTATCCTCATCTCTCTGAACAATATATTAGGAGACAAGAGCATCCCTGCCACCCTGCACTCGATAGAGAAGACAACCGCCAACCTGGCAGTAGTCAGTTCGCAGGTAAAAGGGCTGATGAGTAATGACATACCTCAACTCACCAGTAAACTGAACACCATCGGAGACAACTTCGTTGTTATCAGCGGAAATTTGAAAGAAGTAGACTATGCAGCCACTTTCAAAAAAATAGACGAAACGCTGGCTAACGTAAAAATACTTACAGAAAAATTAAACAGCAAAGATAACACAATCGGACTGCTCTTCAACGACCCGACTTTATACAATAATCTGAATGCAACAACTGAAAATGCAGCCAGCTTATTAGAAGACCTGAAAGAGCATCCGAAACGGTACGTTCACTTCTCATTATTCGGCAAGAAAGACAAGTAGCAAATTATCGTTATATAGATTTTATCTAAATAACGAAGGGCTTTCAAAAGAAAGTAGATTGCTCTTCAAATGTCTATCTACAAACCGAAATAATATTCCCGTACAAACGTACAAAAGTGAGAAAAAAGGCTAAAATTATATATATAAGACATTAACATACAGATACTTACAAAACTGCAAGAGAGGGTAAACAGAGTGTGTCCGACAACAAACGCATAAGTCATTGAAAGTAAACACATTATTGTTAGCATGAAAAAAACAAGAAAAAATAGATTTGTTTTTTCCGAATAAGATTCCCAATTTTGCAAACGTAGAAGTTTTGCTTAATTAATAAATGTATTAAAAGTTACTATGATTGAATCAAATCATGTCGTACTTTGGAACCGCTGTCTCGACGTTATTAAAGACAATGTTCCCGAGACGACATATAATACTTGGTTTGCCCCTATTGTTCCGTTGAAATATGAGGACAAAACGTTGATCTTACAGATCCCGAGCCAGTTTTTCTATGAAATACTGGAAGAGAGATTCGTAGATCTTATACGTAAGACATTATATAAGGTCATTGGCGAAGGAACCAAGTTGATGTACAATGTCATGGTGGACAAGACTTCGATTCCGAATCAAACCGTGAATCTCGAAGCAAGCAATCGTTCTACGGCTGTTACTCCCAAAAGCATAATCGGAGGAAACAAAGCTCCCAGCTTCCTACAGGCTCCTGCCGTTCAGGATTTGGACCCGCATTTGAATCCCAATTATAATTTTGAGAACTTCATTGAAGGATACAGCAATAAACTTTCAAGAAGTGTGGCGGAAGCCGTAGCGCAAAAACCGGGAGGGACTGCTTTCAACCCGTTATTCCTTTATGGAGCATCCGGAGTAGGAAAGACGCACCTGGCAAACGCAATAGGCACGAAAATCAAAGAAATTTATCCAGAGAAAAGAGTATTGTACGTTTCGGCACATTTGTTCCAGGTACAATATACGGATTCTGTACGCAATAACACGACCAACGACTTTATTAACTTTTATCAGACGATTGATGTATTAATCATTGATGATATTCAGGAGTTTGCCGGTGTCACCAAGACTCAAAACAACTTCTTCCATATCTTCAATCATTTACACCAGAACGGCAAACAGCTCATATTAACTTCAGACCGTGCTCCTGTATTGTTGCAAGGTATTGAAGAACGCCTCCTGACCCGTTTCAAATGGGGTATGGTAGCCGAGCTTGAAAAGCCGACGGTAGAACTTCGCAAAAACATTCTACGCAACAAGATACACCGCGACGGGTTACAATTCCCGCCAGAAGTGATCGATTATATTGCCGAAAATGTGAATGAAAGTGTACGCGATCTGGAAGGTATCGTCATTGCTATCATGGCTCGTTCCACTATTTTCAACAAAGAAATAGATTTGGATTTGGCACAACACATTGTACATGGCGTGGTTCATAACGAAACAAAAGCGGTTACCATCGATGATATCCTCAAAGTGGTATGCAAGCATTTTGATCTGGAACCGTCTGCCATACATACAAAATCCAGAAAAAGGGAAGTCGTTCAAGCACGACAGATTGCCATGTATCTAGCTAAAAACCACACAGACTTTTCAACTTCTAAGATAGGTAAGTTTATCGGTAACAAAGACCATGCAACGGTACTTCACGCCTGCAAAACCGTAAAAGGACAATTGGAGGTGGACAAAAGCTTTAGTGCAGAAGTACAGGAAATAGAATCGTTACTGAAAAAGAGAAACTGAAATTAAGTATAAAGTATTAAGTATTATCCATGCGGACAGGCTTTATTATGCGGTTTCGCACCAGGGTAATACTTAATACTTTATACTTGAAAAATACTTAATACTTATTTCAAGAATCCTTGCTGGCGAAGTACTTTCAATAGGTTTTCGGACATAAATTCGTTATCTTTCTTTGTGTAACGCACGTCCGTAAAGACTTGAGCCAATGTTTCTTTTTTATTTTCTTCGATAAACTGCTTGTTTTCCGGCAACGATTCTTTGTAGGCATAGAGTTTATCTATTTCTTCCGGTGTATAGTCGTGATATTTTTCATCGTGCACGGCAGCTTCCAAAGGCAAACGATCTACTTGTGCGGGAATACCATCCGGATAACCTACCGTTATTGTGGTAAGAGGGAATACCAGTTCGGGGAGTTGGAGGGTATCAATAATCATTTGAGGATTATAAGTGGTAGTTCCCAAATAACAAATGCCGAGTCCTGCTTCTTCCGCCAGCGTACAAAAAGTCTGCGCAACAAGCAAAGTATCCATAGACGCATTCATAAAAGACATTAAATTATCGTAGCCCGGCACAGCTTTCCGCTGTTCACACCATTTGCTGAAACGACGGAAATCAGCACAAAAAGTCAGTACGACCGGAGCATTTTTTACCATCGGCTGATTGAAATGAGCAGGCGAAAGTTTCTCTTTCATTTCCGCATCGCGAGTCACAATCACACTATAAAGTTGCATCCCACCCATCGTAGAAGCACGGAAAGAGGTTTCAAGCAAATCATTTAACAAAATCGGATTTATATCTTTAGGCAGATATTTCCGGATAGTTCTTCTGTTCTTTACGGTTTCAAACATATCTTTTTTTTGCAAAGATATAAAAAGAAAAAAATAATCCACCACACTAGTGGAATAGAATAGTTTTCTTTTTGGAAAACTTTAACCTTTGAACAAAATTCAATTCTAACTGTTTATCAAACACTTAGCATAAACAAATGGAAAACTTGCAACCTATTAATAAATTAATTCATTTTTATTTTGATAGATGAAAAAACATTCTTAGCTTTGCGCCTACATTTGTTAACGATAAGTAAACTTCTACATATTACTTATTAAAAACGAGATTTAACACAAATTGAATCGTGGAAAAACAGATTTATTCTTACGACGAAGCCTATGAAGAATCTTTACGATATTTTCAAGGCGACGAGCTTGCTGCAAGGGTTTGGGTAAACAAATACGCAGTAAAGGATTCTTTCGGTAATATCTATGAAAAATCCCCGGAAGACATGCATTGGAGAATTGCAAATGAAGTGGCACGCGTAGAATCGAAGTATCCGAATGCGTTGACAGCAAAAGAACTGTATGATTTACTGGATCACTTCAAGTACATCGTCCCCCAAGGTAGCCCGATGACAGGAATCGGTAACGACTACCAGGTTGCTTCACTATCCAACTGCTTCGTTATCGGAGTGGACGGTGCAGCCGACTCTTATGGCGCTATTATCAAAATCGACGAAGAACAGGTACAACTAATGAAAAGACGCGGTGGTGTAGGTCATGACTTATCACACATCCGTCCGAAAGGTTCTCCCGTTAAAAACTCGGCGTTGACTTCTACCGGTCTTGTTCCGTTCATGGAACGATATTCGAATTCCACTCGTGAAGTAGCTCAAGACGGACGTCGCGGTGCATTGATGTTGAGCGTGTCTATCAAGCATCCGGATTCGGAAGCATTCATTGATGCCAAGATGACCGAAGGTAAAGTGACCGGAGCAAACGTTTCTGTCAAGTTGGACGACGCTTTCATGCAGGCTGCCGTAGACGAAAAGCCGTATGTACAGCAATATCCTATCGACTCTGCCCAACCTACATTCACCAAGGAAATCGACGCTTCTACCTTGTGGAAGAAAATCGTTCACAATGCATGGAAATCGGCAGAACCGGGTGTTTTGTTCTGGGATACGATTATCCGTGAATCTGTGCCTGATTGCTATGCAGACCTGGGTTACAGAACGGTATCTACCAACCCATGCGGAGAAATTCCTCTATGTCCTTACGATTCTTGCCGCTTACTGGCTATCAATCTATATTCTTATGTGGTAAATCCGTTCAAACCGGATGCTTATTTTGATTTCGACCTGTTCCAAAAACACGTGGCTCTCGCTCAACGGATCATGGACGATATTATCGACCTCGAACTAGAGAAGATCGAACGTATCATGACCAAGATTGACGAAGATCCGGAAAACGAAGAAGTGAAACATGCGGAACGTGCACTTTGGGAGAAAATCTACAAGAAGAGCGGACAAGGTCGTCGTACCGGCGTAGGTATCACTGCAGAAGGTGATATGCTTGCTGCATTAGGATTGCGCTACGGAACGGAAGAAGCAACGGAATTCTCTGAAAAAGTACACAAGACAGTAGCTCTCGGCGCCTATCGTTCTTCAGTGGAAATGGCCAAAGAACGCGGTGCCTTCGAAATATACAATAGCGAACGTGAACAGAACAATCCGTTCATCCAACGCTTGGCAGCAGCCGACCCGAAACTGTATGAGGACATGAAGAAATATGGTCGCCGCAACATTGCCTGCCTGACGATTGCTCCAACCGGAACGACCAGTTTGATGACGCAGACCACCTCGGGTATCGAGCCTGTATTCCTGCCTGTTTACAAACGTAGAAGAAAGGTGAACCCGAACGATACGAATGTTCATGTAGACTTTGTAGACGAAACAGGGGACGCATTCGAAGAATACATCGTATTCCATCATAAATTTGTTACTTGGATGGAAGCTAACGGATACGATCCGGCCAGACGTTACACCCAGGAAGAAATTGACGAACTGGTTGCCAAATCTCCTTATTACAAAGCGACTTCTAACGATGTCGACTGGTTGATGAAGGTGAAGATGCAGGGAAGAATCCAGAAATGGGTAGACCACTCTATCAGCGTAACCATCAATCTGCCGAACGATGTGGACGAGGATTTAGTAAACCGCCTGTATGTAGAAGCATGGAAATCCGGCTGTAAAGGTTGTACCGTATATCGTGACGGTTCACGCTCCGGAGTGCTGATCTCTACGAAATCGGATAAGGACAAGAAAGAAGGACTTCCTCCTTGCAAACCGCCTACGGTTGTAGAGGTACGTCCGAGAATATTGGAAGCAGACGTTGTCCGTTTCCAGAACAACAAGGAAAAATGGGTAGCTTTTGTCGGATTATTGGACGGACACCCTTATGAAATATTCACTGGTTTGCAAGATGACGACGAAGGTATCTTGCTGCCTAAGAGCGTGACTTGCGGACGTATCATTAAAAATGTGGATGAAGACGGTACCAAACGTTACGACTTCCAATTCGAGAACAAACGCGGATATAAGACGACCATTGAAGGATTGTCAGAGAAGTTCAACAAGGAATACTGGAACTATGCAAAATTGATTTCCGGCGTGCTTCGCTACCGGATGCCGATTGAACAGGTTATCAAACTGGTTGGCTCTCTGCAATTGAACAGTGAAAGTATCAACACTTGGAAAAACGGTGTAGAACGTGCATTGAAGAAGTATATTCAGGATGGAACGGAAGCCAAAGGTAAGAAGTGCCCGAACTGTGGCAACGAGACATTGGTTTATCAGGAAGGCTGTCTGATTTGTACTACTTGCGGCGCTTCCAGATGTGGATAATAGTCCTACGTATGTTAATTAATATATAAACAAAAGATTAAAAGGAGTCCGGTGCGGCTCCTTTTATTTTTTATTCAAAAAAATGTCTTATACTTGCAGTGTCTTACATATACAATCAAAATCTAATATATATGATTCTATCATTTAATATTGAATACCGCACCAATTGGGGAGAAGAAGTAAGGATTTCCGGCTTATTTCCGGAATCAATTCCTTTACACACCACCGATGGTATCTATTGGACGGCAGAACTTGAGCTTGAAGTCCCTCAAGAAGGGATGACTATCAATTATAGCTATCAGATAGAGCAAAACGGAATAGTTATCCGCAAGGAATGGGACAGTTTTTCGAGATCTATTTTCTTATCAGGCAGCTCCAGGAAGATATACAGAATCAATGATTGCTGGAAAAATATCCCGGAACAACTGTATCTTTATAGTTCTGCTTTTACAGAAGCCTTACTGGCACATCCTGAAAAAGAGAATATCCCGCAAAGATATAAGAAGGGACTGGTTATCAAGGCCTACGCCCCACGTATCAACAAAGATTATTGCCTGGCAATTTGTGGCAACCAGAAATCATTAGGTCACTGGGACCCGGAGAAAGCGGTGCTGATGAGTGATACCAATTTCCCGGAATGGCAGATAGAGCTGGACGCCAGCAAACTAAAATATCCGCTGGAATATAAATTCATCCTCTACAACAAACAGGAAAAGAAAGCAGACTGCTGGGAGAAAAACCCTAACCGCTATCTGGCAGACCCGGAACTGAAGACCAACGAAACGCTCGTGATTTCCGACCGATATGTTTATTTCGACATTCCCGCATGGAAAGGGGCAGGAATCGCTATACCCGTATTTTCTTTAAAATCAGAGAAAAGTTTCGGAGTAGGTGATTTCGGCGACTTGAAACGTATGGTCGACTGGGCAGTAAATACTCGCCAGAAAGTTATTCAGATTTTACCGGTCAACGACACCACCATGACTCATGCATGGACGGACTCTTATCCTTATAACAGCATTTCTATTTATGCTTTCCATCCGATGTATGCGGATATCAGGCAAATGGGAACTCTGAAAGATAAAGAAGCGATATCGAAATTCAGCAAGAAGCAAAAGGAACTGAACAGCCTCCCTGCTATTGACTACGAAGCGGTCAACCAAACTAAATGGGAGTTTTTCAACTTACTGTTCCGACAGGAAGGAGAAAAGGTATTGGCTTCCAAAGGTTTCAAAGATTTCTTTGAAACGAACAAGGAATGGCTGCAACCTTATGCAGTCTTTAGTTATCTGCGCGATGCCTACAAAACGCCCAATTTCCGCCAATGGCCGCGACACTCTGTTTACCAAGCGGAAGATATAGAAAAAATGTGCCAACCGGGAACGGCAGATTATCCTCACATCTCGTTGTATTATTATATCCAGTATCATCTGCATCTGCAGTTGTTGTCTGCAACCGAATATGCCCGCCAACACGGTGTTGTATTAAAGGGGGATATTCCGATTGGTATCAGCCGCAACAGCGTGGAAGCCTGGACAGAACCCCATTACTTCAATCTCGACGGACAAGCGGGTGCTCCGCCCGATGATTTCTCGATCAACGGGCAAAACTGGGGATTCCCCACATACAACTGGGATGTCATGGAAAAAGACGGATACCGCTGGTGGATGAAGCGTTTTCAAAAAATGGCGGAATACTTCGATGCTTACCGGATCGATCATATCCTCGGTTTCTTCCGTATTTGGGAAATACCGATGCACGCTGTACACGGATTGTTAGGCCAGTTTGATCCTTCTTTGCCGATGAGCCGGGAAGAAATCGAAAGTTATGGTCTAACGTTCCGCGATGAATATCTGCTACCATTCATCCATGAATCTTTCCTCGGACAGTTGTTCGGACCGCATACCCATTTAGTCAAACAGGACTTTCTTCAATTGGTTGATGACTCCGGACTTTATCGGATGAAACCGGGATTCGAAACACAACGGGAGGTAGAACAATTCTTTGCCGGTAGAAATGATGAAGATAGTGTATGGATTCGGGAAGGGCTTTATTCATTAATCAGCAACGTCTTATTTGTTGCGGATAAGAAAGAGGAAGGTAAATACCACCCGCGCATCGGTGTGCAACGGGATTTCGTATTCCGGTCGCTGAACGAAGAAGAGAAAAATGCGTTTAACAAACTATACGATCAATATTATTATCATCGGCACAACGAGTTCTGGTATCAACAGGCTATGAAGAAGTTACCTCAACTGACACAGTCAACCCGCATGTTGGTTTGTGGAGAAGATTTGGGGATGATTCCTGCTTGTGTGTCGTCGGTGATGAATGAGCTCCGGATTCTTAGTCTGGAAATTCAGCGAATGCCTAAGAATCCGATGCATGAATTCGGGCATTTAAATGAGTATCCGTACCGGTCTGTCTGCACAATCTCCACTCACGATATGTCTACGTTGCGTGGCTGGTGGGAAGAAGATTATCAACAGACCCAACGTTACTATAATGCAACGTTAGGACATTACGGAGTTGCACCGACAACTGCCACCCCGGAGTTGTGCGAGGAAATCGTACGCAACCATCTCAACAGTAATTCCATTCTCTGTATCTTGTCTTTCCAGGATTGGTTATCAATAGACGGGAAATGGAGAAATCCGAATGTGGCGGAAGAGCGAATTAATGTTCCATCCAATCCACGAAACTACTGGAGATACCGGATGCATCTCACTCTGGAACAGTTGATGAAAGCAAAAACACTCAATGATAAGATTAGCGAATTGATTAAATACACAGGAAGAGATCCGAATAAATAGAATAAAAGGTACAAGTAACTTTCAAAAAGGATATTTTCCGGACACTACCGACGCGGATAACACTAGATTAAGAACGCTAAAAATCTATGTGATCCGCGTCATTCGTTTTTCAAGGATATATTGATAACAGAGGTAAAATAAGGAGTTTCAAAACATAGTCAACCGTTTTTTTCGCAATAATATCATTACTATATATCATACTTTTTCGCTTTTCGCATCATTCGTTTATTTTTTCAATGTTCCTCTTTTTATTCCGATTTATAAAGTATCTTTGCGCCGAAAAAGAGAAATTAAAAGAGATAATGGAAGGCAACCAGAGCAGACGTATCGATTTTGTGGACTTAACCAAAGGAGTCTGCATTATCCTTGTGGTAATGGCACACGTTGGAGGGGCCTTCGAACAACTGGATACGAATTCGATGTTATCCTGTTTCCGCATGCCGCTTTACTTCTTTATCTCGGGAGTGTTTTTCAAATCATACGAAGGCCTGTTCGGATTCATCCTACGAAAAATAAACAAATTGATTATTCCTTTTCTTTTCTTCTATCTAAGTGCATTTCTAATGAAATACATTGTTTGGAAGATTGCTCCGGGGGTATTTCAACTGCCTGTGTCGTGGAATGAACTCTTGGTTGTATTTCATGGACACGACCTTATCAAGTTCAATCCACCGATCTGGTTTCTACTCGCATTATTCAATTGCAACATCCTGTTTTATCTAATTCACTTTCTGCGCGAAAAGCATCTGCCTGTCATGTTCGCTGTGACAATCCTGATTGGTTGCGCAGGATTTTATCTCGGAAAATTACAGATAGAGTTACCCCTGTATATAGATGTTTCCATGACTGCCCTCCCCTTCTATGTAGCCGGTTTCTGGATCCGACGGTATAATTTCTTTCTATATCCCAGCCATCGTTTCGACAAACTGATACCGTTTTTTGTTGTATTGGCACTGGTGGTAATGTACTTTACCGCTACCACATTGGGCATGCGTACCAACAATTATACGGGAAATATTTTTCAAGTATATATCGCTGCGTTTGCAGGAATATTTATGATTATGTTACTTTGCAAAAAAGTGAAGAAGATAAAGGTTGTTTCTTACTTGGGACGATATTCAATCATCACCTTGAGTATTCATGGACCGATACTTCATTTTTTAGGTCCATTAGTCAGCCGTTATATTCACAATAGTTGGGCACAAGCAAGCGCACTTCTGCTTATAACATTAAGCATCTGCCTTCTGCTCACACCCGTCTTTCTTAAAGTGATTCCACAAATGGTTGCACAGAAAGACCTGTTAAAAGTCAAACAAGATCACACTAAAAAGACAGTATATGAAGATAAATAGTAGCTATATCCTTTTGAAAGAAATTCGTTGTTACGCCTATCATGGAGTCGCACCGCAAGAAAATCTGATTGGGAATGAATATCTCATTGACCTGAAACTGAAAGTAGATATCAGCAAAGCTGCCCAGACAGATGAAGTTACCGACACCGTCAACTATGCCGAAGTACATCAAGTGATAAAAAATGAAATGGCTGTTCCCTCGAAATTGCTGGAACACGTTAGCGGACGGATTATACAAAAACTCTTTGACCAATTCCCCTGTATTGAAGAAATCGAACTCCGGCTTTCCAAACGAAACCCACCGATGGGAGCAGATATAGAGTCCGCAGGAATTGAGCTACACTGCAGCAAGAAATAAGATAATCACAGCTAGAAATGAAACATAAATGACGAAATGCAGATAATACGATATTAATAAAGTAATCCGTATCATCTGCATTCCTTTTTTAAGCAAGATCTGCTTCTATTTTCACAGCCGTAAACTACCGGCTTATTTTCTCTTCTTTTTTCTTCTATTTACCGATTCGACAGCTTCCGTCACCACAGGTTTATCCTGGAAACGTTTTGTATAGCTGGAATAGTCCGGATGAATGCGTTCGTAATCAGGATCCATAAATAACGGACTGGAAATTATATGGTCCGCCGTAGAACGGTTACAACAAAAAACAATATTTTCTACACCGGCCAAACGGGTTAATGCTTTTACATCCGTATCATGCGGTTGCAATGTCATAGGGTCCGTGAAGAAGAAGAGATAATCAATCTGCCCATCCACAATACGTGATCCCATCTGTTGGTCACCACCTAACGGACCTGATTTTAAAATCGTAAAATCCCACTCTTCATCAGGATGTTTCTCCTTCAATGCTTCCAATATCAAAGTACCCGTAGTACCTGTACAGTAGAATTTATTACCCATCAACAGTTCCGAGTTCCACAGTACCCATTCGATGAGGTCTTTTTTCATTGCATCATGCGCTACCAGCCCGATGCCTCTTCTAACCTTTGATTTCATTTGCTATCCTTTTAAATCCGACAATTGAGAGAATCGTTTGCATCCCCTCGCATAAAACTGCCACAAGATACTACTTTTTGTCCGTTCAGGTATCGGATTCAAAGTTTTTTTTCTCATATTCTCTTCACGGGATAAAGAAAACGACGGACATAATCGTTTATACTCTTTCCGCGCACGCATCACAGCACTAGCATTATCCCAGTGCCCTTGCAACAAGAAATTGAACGCCGCCAGATAATCGAGACAAGTCCGGATACGCATCACTTTATTTAACTCCTCCTGTGGAAGATTCTTATAGAGCATGACAAGATTATTACGGAAATTAAGAAAAGTCTTATGAGGATTCTCTTTTTTAAGAGTAGCTCCCCCCACATGATAGACAATGCTTTGAGGTATACAGACAATCTCACGATTCCGTGAACGGAGTCGCCAGCACAAATCTATTTCTTCCATGTGAGCAAAGAAACGTCCATCCAATCCCCCGACATTCACATAATCAGTGCGCCGGATAAACAACGCTGCCCCCGTGGCCCAGAAAACAGGAATTACCGTATCATACTGGCCTTCGTCTTTCTCCACAACTCCCATAATACGCCCCCTACAAAAAGGATAACCGTATTTATCAATAAAGCCACCGGCTGCCCCGGCATATTCGAAATATTCTTTTTGCCGCTGGCTTCGTATCTTCGGCTGACAAGCAGCTACCTCCGGATGCTTATCAAGATAAGCAATCATTGGTTCCAACCAATGTTCCGTCACCTCGACATCCGAATTCAAAAGAACTACATATTCTGCGTCGACCTGCTGCAATGCTAAATTATATCCATCCGCAAAGCCATAATTTTGGTCGAGAACAATCGTTCTGACAGAAGGAAATTCCTGTTGAAGCAAAGTAACGGAAGCGTCCGTAGAACCATTGTCAGCCACACAGACCTCAATCCCCTCCCCTTCCGAATACCGGACGACAGACGGAAGAAAAGTACGGAGCATATCACACCCGTTCCAATTTAAAATTACAACTGAAACTTTCATTATTATTCTTTTTTCTTGTTCAGCTCTTTCTCTTCTAATCGATCGGCTTCTTCACGAGTCATTTTCCAACGTTTATGAGACCACAACCAATATGCCGGTTCTTTACGAATCGTCTGTTCTAATCTATGAGCAAACATTTCCGTGATTTCTCCTTCTCTTGTTTCTTTCGGTGTTTCCGTCATCAACTTGAACTCCGCTTCACAGTATCCTCTGCGCTTCTTACTAAGCTCACAATAGAAAACAGGGAAATTCATCATTTTGGCAATTCGCTCCGCACCATTCAGAAAACCGGTTTCCTGTCCTAAAAAGGTAGTCCAATATTTATCATATCCACTGGGCCATTGATCAGTAATCAAACCGACTACCATCTTTTTTCCATCATGTTTGAGCTTAATAATTTCACGGGCTGTAGAATGTTTCGGAATATTATACCCCCCGAAACGAGAACGAATACGTTTAAACAACTCATCCAAATATTTATCCCTCAACGGTTTATAAACCTGTACGGGAACATCCCCTGGTTTCATGATTGCTCCCATGCCTATCAACCACTCATAATTGGCATAATGAGGAATCATTACTATAATACCTCCATACTTTTCTGTCAGTTCAAGATATTGTTCCGTATTCTTATAAGTCATTCTCTCACAAAGTTCTTCGGCAGACATATGCAACAATTTCAAATCTTCAAGCATATAATCCGACAAATAGCGATAAAACTTACGTTCTATCTGTAATCTCTCCGCATCAGTTTTTTCCGGAAATGATCTCAATAGATTTCCCCGAACTACTTTCCGACGATATTTTCCAACACGATACATCAGCAGATAATTAAAATCCGAAAGCATATATAGAACCCGGAACGGAAGAGCTGAAAACAGCCACATTCCACTGTATACCAACCAATAGATAAGTTTTGATCTCATAACTTATATCAAAATTGTACCTTTAAGTGCTGTCATCTCCTCATTAAACTCTCCCAGACGTACATTAATTACCTGATTATCCAGCGAGTCATCACTTTCCACCTCTACACGAATATAATTCTCCGTAAATCCATGCATCGGAGCACCAGCTTTCGATTTTTCCATCAATACCGGCATTGTCTGCCCGATATGACGTGCATAAAAAGCCTGTGTCTTTTGATCCGATAGTGCCAACAGACGCTGACTACGCTGATGCTTCTCTTCCGGAGAAACCACATATTCTATTTTTAAGGCTTGCGTTCCGGGACGTTCGGAATAGCTAAACACATGCAACTGCGTCACATCCAGACCATCAATAAACTGATAAGCCTGTTCAAAGTATTCGGGTGTTTCTCCACGGGTTCCCACAATCACGTCCACTCCGATAAAAGCATCCGGCATCACCTCTTTTATCTTCTTCACTTTCGAAGCAAAAAGAGCAGTGTCATAACGACGACGCATTAACTGCAAAACTTCATCGCAACCGGATTGCAAAGGGATATGAAAATGAGGCATAAAACTACGGGAATGAGACACAAACTCGATAATCTCATCAGTCAACAGATTGGGTTCTATGGAAGAAATACGATAACGTTCGATTCCCTCTACCTGATCCAATGCTTTTACCAGATCAAAGAAACTCTCTCCTGTTGTTTTACCAAAATCTCCGATATTCACTCCGGTCAGAACGATTTCTTTTCCGCCTTCAGCAGCTGCCTGCCCGGCCTGCTCAACCATGGAAGCAATAGTCCCGTTACGACTTCGCCCGCGGGCAAAAGGAATCGTGCAATATGAACAGAAGTAATCGCATCCATCCTGCACCTTCAAGAAGAAACGAGTACGGTCTCCCCGTGAACACGAGGGAGAAAACGAACGGATATCTTTGGTTGTAGTAGTGATAGCCTCTCCTTTTTCATGCTTTTGGAGGTCGCCCAGATATTGAAGTAACTCTCCCTTCTGTTCCGCTCCCAGCACTACATCTACTCCATCTATCTTTGCCACGTCGCCAGGCTTCAATTGCGCATAACATCCGGTCACTACCACAAAAGCACCGGGATGCTGCTTTACCAAGCGGTGGATGGCTTGCCGGCATTTCTTATCCGCCATCTCTGTCACCGAACAGGTATTTACCACACAGATATCTGCTTTCTCTCCTTTGCGCGCAGTCCGGACTCCTGCCTCACGCAGGATTTTACCGATAGTTGAAGTCTCTGAAAAATTTAATTTGCAGCCTAAAGTATAATAAACGGCTGTCTTATTTTGAAATACAGTGGTATCTATCATAAGCTGTTATAAACACATTAACTTTGCAAAGTTACACATTATTATCAGTAAAACACTTTAGGATACGAAAGTTTATTCCTATTTTTGCACAATCCACTAAAAAACGTGCAATGATTAAAGAGAATTTCATTAAACTATACGAAAATAGTTTTCGTGAGAATTGGGATCTGCCTTGTTATACTGATTATGGAGAAGATACCCAATATACATACGGTGAGGTAGCTGAAAAAATCGCCCGTTTACATCTGTTATTCAAACATTGTAGCCTTCGCAGAGGAGATAAGATTTCAGTTATCGGCAAAAATAACGCTCATTGGTGCATCGCCTATATGGCAACGATCACATACGGAGCGATCATTGTCCCTATCCTTCAAGATTTTACGCCTAATGACGTTCATCATATCGTCAATCATTCCGAATCTGTATTCCTGTTCACCAGCGACAGCATTTGGGAGAATTTGGAAGAGGAAAAATTAACGGGACTACGGGGAGTATTCTCATTGACTGATTTCCGGTGTCTTTATCAACGTGACGGGGAAACCATACAGAAGTTTCTGAAAAATACCGATAAAGAGATGCATGCTTTGTATCCGAAAGGATTTACCCGTGAAGATGTTCAGTACACCACTTTATCCAATGACAAAGTGATGCTGTTAAATTACACTTCCGGAACCACCGGTTTCAGTAAGGGTGTGATGCTGACAGGAAACAATCTTGCCGGCAATGTCACTTTCGGTATTCGTACCGAACTCCTTAAAAAAGGGGATAAAGTGCTTTCTTTCCTTCCCCTCGCCCACGCATACGGTTGCGCATTCGACTTTCTGACAGCAACGGCTGTCGGCACCCATGTCACTTTGCTTGGAAAAACGCCTTCTCCTAAAATTATAATGAAAGCTTTTGAGGAAGTGAAACCTAACCTTATTATTACTGTCCCGCTAGTGATTGAAAAGATATATAAGAATATTATCCAGCCACTCATTAATAAAAAAGGTATGAAGTGGGCACTCAATATCCCTCTGCTCGACACCCAAATCTACAACCAGATACGTAAAAGACTGATTGATGCACTGGGAGGACGGTTTAAAGAGATCATTATCGGTGGCGCCGCTATGGATAAGGAAGTAGAAGAATTCTTCTACAAAATCAAATTCCCTTTTACCATCGGTTATGGAATGACAGAATGCGGTCCGCTTATCAGCTACGCCCCCTGGGATGAATTTGTACTAGGTTCTTCCGGAAAGATTCTAGATATAATGGAAGCACGTATCTATAAGGAAACCCCGGAAGCAGAAACCGGAGAAATCCAGGTTCGGGGAGAAAATGTGATGGTGGGCTACTACAAGAACCAGGAAGCAACACAGGAAGTATTCACGCAGGACGGCTGGCTACGTACCGGTGACCTCGGTTCCATGGACAGCAACGGAAATATTTTCATCCGGGGACGACTCAAAACTATGATCTTAAGTTCTAGCGGACAGAATATCTTCCCCGAAGAGTTGGAAACCAAACTGAATAACCTGCCTTTCATTCTCGAAAGTCTTGTTATCGAACGCAATAAAAAATTAGTGGCACTTGTTTATGCCGATTACGAAGCGTTGGATTCTCTCGGATTAAATAATCCGGATAACCTGAAAACAATCATGGATGAAAATCTTAAGAACCTGAACAGCAACGTAGCCGCTTATGAGAAAATCAGCAAGATCCAACTCTACCCTACTGAATTTGAAAAAACGCCCAAAAGAAGCATAAAAAGATACTTATATAACAGTATTGCTGTCGATTAGCATGTTCTAAAACATATAAAAAGGGGAGAAAAGTGGCCAGTTACAAAAAAAAATATAAAAAAAGTTGGCGTTTCGAGAACAACATATTGAAAAAGTACATACCTTTGCATCGTTTTAATAAAGCAATTGATTGTATTACGTTTTTAAAAAGCAAAGAAAATGAAAAAATTAGTTTTGATGGCCGTAGCTATCGTAGCAGTATCATTCGCATCATGTGGTAACAAAGCAGCTGACGCAGCAAAAGCAACTGCAGATTCTATCCGTATCGCTGACTCAATCGCAGCAGTAGAAGCAGCAGCTCTTGAAGCTGAACAAGCAGCAGCCGCAGCAGCAGATTCTTTGAATGCTGATAGCACTGCAACTGAAACTGTAGCTGAATAATTCAGAAACAGCTAGAGAGAATTGAAAGTCTGCCATGCGAAAGCATGCACAGACTTTTTTTTATGCCTTTATTTTAGCAAGCCACACGTTATTTAGCGTATGAACTTTTCACAAAGGGAGCGTTCAATAAATAATCCAGACTTTCTTCTACACTTTCCTCTACCGGAACACTATACTTTTCGATTTCAGCAACGAGATAATTAACGCCTGCAGTTTTTGCATTCTTAAAGATAGCATCAAAACCGACCATTCCACTTTGTCCAATCTCTCTGTGATCTTTCACATGGAATATCTGGAAGCGACCGGGATATTTATTAAAATAATCAACAGGACTGTTTTGTCCGCGAACTACCCAATAAAGGTCCATCTGGAAGAAAACATATTCAGGATTCGTATGTTCTAACATATAATCATACATCACTTTATCTTCTACCTTCTGAAATTCATGAGCGTGATTGTGATATCCGAACGACAAACCTTGTTGTTTGCAACGCTTGCCTATTTCATTATAATATGCACAATATGTTTCTAAATCCTTGAGTGTCTTAGGTACATCCATCCACGGAGCTACAATATATTTCATACCGGCAGCTTTGTGATCGGCAATACATTGATCCCACCATTCAAGTGACTTTGAATAGTCGCCGGAAGCCAATTCTTCTTTAGACAATTGTCTTGTACAATGTGAAGACAAGACTTTTAATCCTGCCGATTCGACATCTTTCTTAAATTGTTGGGGAGTACGGTCATAAAATTTACCGTTGTTATAATTGGCTGCTTCAACACCGGTATATCCCATGTTTGCCAATTTCTTCAGAAGAGCAGTATAAGTGGGGTCACACTTACCATTTTTGTTGTCTACCTTGTTTAATATATCTCTGACAGAATAGAGCTGAATTGCTACTTCTTTTTTAGCTTTTTTCTTGGTTTGTGCCGTTACTGCCAGTGGAATAATAAAAAGAGCAGCCAATGCACAGATATAAATTCTAGTTTTCATATAATAGATATTAGTGGGTTACAATTATTCAGGTTTACATAGAAAAAACAGGCACGGATTACACAGACTTCACGGTTACTCCATGGCAATCGCCATTCAAAAAAAACGTGAAATACACGTAACCCGTGCCTTTCTTTATTGCTATTCGATTAGTCCAAAACTTTCACGCGGATGTTGCGGAACCAAACATCGTCACCGTGATCTTGCAAACCAATGAAACCTTCGTGATTTTCGCCACCGCAATTATTCAGCAATTCAAATGCCAAAGGCCATTTTTCTTCACTGAACTTACTTGCTTGCAACATATCAGTCCATTGTTTTGTCCACAAATGATATTCAAGTACGTTTTCATCGTTTTGTCCGTGAACAACTGTACCTTTATAAACCATAATCTTAGCCTTGTTCCATTCGCCAAACGGTTTAGAGTTTTGAGGAACTGCCGGAATCATGTCATACAAAGAAGCTGACTGACGATTGTTGTCCTTACCCAATTTTGCATCCGGATGATTGGCATTGTCCAATACCTGATATTCAGGTGCGGAAATATAAATAGGTTCAAGCACATCATTACCGTCTTTATCTTTCGATGTAACTTCCTGAGCTAAATAGAAAATACCGGAGTTACCACCTTTAGAAACCTTCCACTCCATCTCCAGTTCGAAGTTTTTAAACTTGTGAGCAAAAATCAGGTCACCACCATCACCGTCTTGAGCTTCACCGCCACCAGAACCGTTGAATTTGATACAACCGTCTTCAATTGTCCATTTAGAAGGAACACGGTCTTTTCCATAACCACGCCATCCGTTAAATGTTTCGCCATCAAAGATTGTGATATAACCATTTTCATCAACAGGCAAATTCAAGCTATCTGTTTCTGCCGCTTTCAATGATTTAGAGTAAGTCAACGCAACTTTTTGCTCTTCCGGAGCATTTGCTTTCTTCTGACCACCGCAAGAAGCGAAAACGCCTGCAGCAAGACAACAACAAGCTAATGGATAAAATACTTTTTTCATGATATCAACTATTTAATTTTTAATCTTTAATTTTTAATCTACTTTTATCTTGGCATATCAGGCAGTCTCCAGCCTTCACGATAATTATGTTTCACTAATTCAGCCGCAAACTGTTTTGCATTGATCGGATCTGTCCATGTCTTATCAAATGTAGGATGACCATTATGAATCTTGAATCCGTCTTTGATAACAGTACGAATGGTTTCGTTATCACCGATATTTGTAAAACACATGTTAGCTCCATCCCACTCAAGAGTCTTATTCAGAGCTTGCAAACGAATAGCCAATACACCCATTGCTACCATTTCATTCATAGGTCCGGCTTCTGAGAAGTCAGATTTAGTCATGATACGATTAGATTTATCTTCTTTACATGCACGTACCCAATCCATTTCGTGACCACCATTCATTGCTTTAGGAACACGACGGCAAACCTTCGGTGCATTTGGTTTACGACCTGAAAGCAACCAAGGATTCTGTCCATAACATCCGCAAATCAATGTATCTTTTGTTCCGTGGAAAATAGTCAAACCACCACCGCTCTGCATCAGTTGTTTTCCTTCTGGGAATCCTTTCGGACGTTCTGGCATCATACCGCCATCATACCAATGTATTTCCACTTCAGGCATAGCTACTTTCGGCATATTTTCACGAGCAGGGAAAATCATTTTCACGTGTTGTGCCTGTGGAGCACAAGCATTCAACAATAATGTCGATGAACCTTCCACTTTGGTAGGATACTGCAATTTCAATGCTTTAAACGGCTGATGCAAAATATGACAAGCCATATCACCCAATGCACCTGTTCCGTAATCCCACCATCCACGCCAGTTCCAAGGATGGTAAATAGCATTATAAGGATTCATTTTAGCAGGACCTGTGAATAAATCCCAATTCAATGTGCTAGGAATTTTATCAACCTTTTCAGGAACATTCAATCCTTGAGGCCAAATAGGACGGTCTGTTGCACATTCAACTTTCGTTACGTCACCGATTTCACCATTCCAAATCCATTCACATACTAAATCCGTACCTTCATCCGATGCCCCCTGATTACCCATTTGGGTAACCACGCCCGTTGATGCAGCCAGTTTTGTCAACAAACGAGATTCATAAACAGAGTGGGTCAATGGTTTCTGACAATATACATGTTTTCCCATTGTCATTGCATCAGCAGTGATAATAGCATGAGTATGGTCGGCAGTTGCGATAATCACACCGTCGATAGATTTACCCATTTCATCATACATCTTACGATAGTCCCAGTATTTTTTAGCCTTGGGGAATTCGTCGAACACGCCTTTTGCGTACTTCCAATCCACATCACAAAGAGCCACAATATTTTCAGTGCCCTTTACGTGATTAATGTTGGCATGTCCCATGCCACCAATACCCACAGCTGCAAGATTCAGTTTATCAGTAGGCGAAATATGCCCGTGACTCATACCTAAAATTGTACTGGGAGCAATGGTTATACCTGCTAAAGCAGCGGCTCCCGTTTTGAGAAATTTTCTCCTCGAAATGTTTGACATGATTTTATTTGTTTAAGGGTTAATAATCTTTGGAAGGTTGCCGTGCAACAATCCATATCCATTTTTCATGTTTTTTCTTCGTTCGCGTATTTGCTCCAAAGTGCGCAAATTACCAATAGCGGGCAAATCGTGTTTGCGGGTATCTTTCAAGAATGTCCATGCATATTCGGATGCAATAGCCGAATCGCGCATTAGCGGTAATCGTGAACTGCGTTTTCCGGTTTCTACCGAATCAGCAAACAGGTCACACAACACGTCTATATTCTTGCCGCCGAAAGGTTTCTCTACACGGATGGTCTGATTGACACCGTGTAGGTCGACAACAGCAGTATTGAAGTCATGCGTCATACGCACAACCCCTTTTGTACCTATAATATCTACATACGAATTATGTGTCTGGTCTTTAGATAATTGCCCATAAACAAATCCTTGGGTAATATCAAAAACGACCCCATTTTGAAAAGTTCCGTGACATTGCACCCACCAAGGATCTTTGTAGTTCCACATATTCACTCCCTGGGCATTCCATGTTCTATAATCACATCCTGCATACCAACGGGTAATATCTACGTAGTGCATTCCACAATCATGGAAAGCAGGTCCCTCATACTCATGACCTTCACCTGGTGCCAAGCCGGGAGTCATGTGACAAATACGAATAATAGCCAGCTCTCCGATTTCCCCTTGCTGGATATATTCCTTCATTAAATTATGATACCAGGAATTTCGCAGATACAGATTTACCGTAGAAATGAGATTTGTGTTTTCTGTCATTTCTACAACTTTCCACTCATTTTCCATTGTATCTGCAACTGGTTTTTCTGAAATAATGTGTTTGCCGTAACGAATAGCTTTTTCTATTTGTTCCATCCGCGAGTCAGCCAAAGTGAAAAGCCCGACTACCTGCACACTTTCATCCTCAAAAATCTTTTGATTATCTTCTACTATAATAGAGTTAGGGGAAAGCTTTTTAGCCAACTGACGTGATGCCGGATCGGTATCACAAATATAAGCAATATTCCACCGATCACTTTTAGTCATCGCTTCCCAGTAGAATCTTCCCATCCTACCAAAACCGATAATTCCAACTTTAATTCTCGTGTTTACTGAAGATTGCGTGTTCATAATTAAACATAGTGAATTTAAGTACAAATAATAGATAAAACATCAACTTCTAACTACCAAACTGATGAGCTAAAAACTGATATTGCAAATCTAGCTAAATAAATAACGGCTTATTTGACTTACACTACTTTATGTAGATATAAAAATAGCATTTTTTACTATTAATCAACAACTTAGCTAACTTGACACATCAAAAAAATGTAGATGATTTGGAAAGTATTATAATGTTAAAATAATAATTATGTCTCTTGTGTTGAACTAATTTTCATAATTTCATTCTCAAATTCATCCCTGTCGACGGCTGCCTTATTTCTCATTTTCGTACGATAATTATAAACCGTACTTGTAGAGCAACGGAGAAAGTTCGCTATCTTTCCACTATCCGTAATACCCAAGCGTAATAAAGCATAAATACGAAGTTCCCTATTCAATAAAGCGTCCGGTTTTAAAATAATTTTCTCTTCATCTTTCAACAGAGCGTTAAAATCAGATACAAAAGTGGGATACAGACCCAAAAAGACCTTATCAAAACGAGTGTATAAAGCGCCAAGCTCTTCATCAATAAGCGCAGATGATTTTAGCTTCTTAATCAGTTCATCATAGTATTTATTAATAGCTATTTTATACAGCATATTCTGATATTTCTCCATTTTATGGATATAACTAAAACAGACATCAAAGAATTCGGCTATGTAATACTCTTTTATACTATTAATTTCGCACAACTGATTATTTGTATCATTCAGCTGGCTGTTCATGCTATTCAGCTTGTTGTTCAATCGCAAAAGCTCCTCATTACTCTGTGCCAATGCCTGTTTTATTTTCAACGTCTTTTTCATCTGAATATAGATGAAAAGCACCAACAGGACTAAAAGAAAAAGGATAATACTTGTAGAAATAAGAAAAGTAGTCAGATGCGACCGTGATCTGGCCTGCTCCGCCTGATAAGCTGTATTAATAATAGAATTGAATTTATAAATCTCGATGGCCCGGAAATGAATACCGGAAGATATAACGTCATCAATAGCGGACTGTGTAAATTTAAAGGCATCAGCTAAATTCTGTTCATCATAAGCTATCAATGCAAGAGATTGCAGGGATGCATTTTCCCGCGTAGCATTCCGGGTATCGGCTATTGCCGACAACATCAAATATTTTTTTTCTTCATCATACTTTTTCTGATGGTGACATAACCTAGAATATGAATGAGTTATCATAGCATAATTGGGCGTCCCCACTTCCTCAATCTCCAGCAGTTCTTTATAAATTTCTTTCGATTTCAGCGTATCACGCCAAATATAATAAGAAGCCTGGGACATTCGATAATCCCAAGAAGTGTGGTCAATGAGGGCAAACAACGAATCCTGGTAAGCAGCCTGCTGCTTGCCATACAGATTATTGGCGACAGAAATCGAATAGTGTCCCCAAAAGCTGGAATAAGTTTGATAATAGTTTATTAATAAATCTCTGGGAAGTTCTGAAGTCTTTATACTTTTCAAAATAATCTCCGCTTCGCGGAACCTGCCACACATCGAATATAAAAGGCTAAGATGTAAAGACGACTGGTTGGTGAAATAAGGTCTATTCAACTGGCGGGAAATCTCAATATTGCGATCAACATAATGGATGGCTGAATCAATATGAAACTTTTTATATTCATTATATAACCGTAGATTGATTCTATATTCTCCTTCAAGAGTCAAACCGGGACTTCTCAACATACATTTTATCCGGTTTATCCGATCCTCTTTCTCTTTAACAAAGACGTGTTTTTCATCTATCACTCTACGCAAAGAATCAGTCAATAGTTTCAACTCATTATTTGCATAAAGAACACTGCCAATTCCCAAAGCAATCAGCAGAAGCAAAAACCTCTTCTTTAGAAAACAATAGTTGAATTTCATAATAGTAATAGCAAAGATAACAAAAAAAAGCGATTTATTCGTTCAGAACAAATCGCTTTTCATATATGAAGTAAATTTGCTCTTATTCAGCAACTACCTCGAAAGGAATTTCTACCGAAACCTCCTTGTGAAGCTTAACGATAGCCTTGTAGCTACCAACTTCTTTCACAGCGTCTTTTACAACGATGATCTTTCTGTCAACTTCATGACCCAGTTTAGACAATGCTTCAGCAATCTGGATGTTACCAACAGAACCGAAGATAGTACCGGTTGAGCTAACTTTAGTTGCGATAGTCAAAGAAACGCCTTCCAACTTAGCAGCCATAGCTTCAGCATCTTTCTTGATTTTCTCAAGTTTGTGAGCGCGCTGTTTCAGTTCTTCAGCCAACATTTTCTTTGCAGAAGGAGAAGCGATGATAGCTTTTCCAGTCGGGATCAGATAATTACGACCGTATCCGGATTTCACGTTTACGATATCGTTCTTATAACCCAAGTTTACTACGTCTTCTTTTAATATAATTTCCATACTTTTCCTCCTTCTTATTTCATCATGTCAGTTACATAAGGCAGCAATGCCAAGTGACGAGCTCTCTTCACAGCCTGCGCGATACGACGTTGGAACTTCAAAGAAGTACCTGTAATACGACGCGGAAGGATTTTTCCTTGTTCATTCAAGAATTTCTTCAAGAATTCAGGATCTTTGTAGTCGATATACTTAATACCACTCTTTTTGAAACGGCAGTACTTTTTCTTCTTAACGTCTACTGACGGCGGAGTTAAATATCTGATTTCTGATTGAACTTGTTGTGCCATGATTAATCCTCCTTTTTGTTTGATTTAACACTTCTTCTTTTTGCAGCGTATTCAGCAGCATACTTATCCATCTTGAAAGTCAAGAAACGGATTACGCGTTCATCACGACGGAAATTAATTTCCAGCTTGTCAATTACAGTAGGATCTGCATTGAACTCAATCAGTTGATAAAAACCTGTAGACTTTTTCTGAATTGGGTAAGCCAATTTCTTCAGTCCCCAGTTTTCTTCATTAATAATCTCAGCACCTTCAGCTTGAAGAACGCCTTTGAATTTTTCTACCGCTTCCTTCATCTGAACATCAGATAAAACGGGAGTTAAAATGAAAACGGTTTCGTATTGATTCATACTTCGTTTAATTAAATAAATAAATTATTTGATTTTAAATGCGGGTGCAAAGTTAGACATTTTATTTTGAACTACAAATATTTAATCTTTTTTTGTATCCGAAGATAGGATTTATCCGGGAAGAGACTTACCTTTGCAAAGTTGTTTAAACAATAATTTCATGATAGAGCAATTTAATTTCGATATTCGACTTATATTTGCCATATTAAATGGCAAAGTTTCTGCGGCAATCAACCGGAAACTGTACCGTAACTTCCGTCAGAACGGATTGGAAATCAGTCCCGAACAATGGACGGTACTCATTTTCCTGTGGGAAAAAGACGGCGTGACGCAACAAGAGTTGTGTAATGCAACTTTTAAAGACAAGCCCAGCATGACCCGTTTGATAGATAATATGGAACGGCAACATCTTGTTGTGCGCATTTCCGATAAAAAAGACCGCCGCACCAACTTGATCCATCTGACCAAAGACGGAAAAGAACTGGAGGAAAAAGCGCGTGTCATTGCCGGACAGACTCTGAAAGAGGCTCTTCACGGTATCACTCTCGACGAATTGAGCATTGGACAGGAGGTACTGAAAAAGGTGTTCTACAATACAAAAGATTAGATAGAAGAACTTCTCTCCAAATCATAAAATCCACTAAATCGTGCATTTATAATGGAATTTTTATCCAAATAATTTCGCCCGTTAAAGAATTATGCTTTAATTTGTGACTGGAATATTATAATCTATTAAAATACACACACATGAAAGGTTTATTAAAGAACTTAGGATTGATATTAATCTTGGTCGGAGTAGTCATCCTGCTGGCTTGTTCCTTTACAGGAAATGTAAACAACAACGCCATCCTGGGTACTTCAGTAGTACTTGTAGTACTGGGACTCATTTCTTATATTGTTATTAATAAGAAGATCGCTGATTAATTTCGCAAAATCAATAAAAAATCCCGGAAACGAATGTTCCCGGGATTTTTTATTTGGAGTTATCTCAAACGCAATCATTAAGATTCAACTTCCGGAGTAATCAGCTTATAGCCTTTTCCGTGAATATTGATAATTTCGATTGAATCGTCTTCTTTCAGGTGCTTACGTAGTTTCGTGATATACACGTCCATACTACGGGCATTGAAATAGTTATCGTCAATCCAGATTGTTTTCAGAGCGAAGTCACGTTGCAAAATCTCATTGGCATGTGCGCAAAGCAATCCGAGCAGTTCAGACTCTTTGGTAGTCAGCTTAGTTTGTTTGCCTTCTGACGACAGAATTTGTTTCTGTGTGTCGAAAGTAAACTTACCAATCTTATAGATATTGCTTTCTTTGTTCTTCTTTCCACGAACACGTCTCAAGATTGCTTCAATTCTGAATGTCAATTCTTCCATACTAAACGGTTTGGTGATATAATCATCCGCACCGATTTTAAAGCCTTCCAGGATATCTTCTTTCAGCGTTTTGGCCGTCAGGAAGATAATAGGAATTTCAGCATTTGCTGCACGGACATCCTGTGCCAGTGTGAATCCGTCTTTTTTAGGCATCATCACGTCAAACACGCACAAGTCATATTTATTCTTCAAGAAAGCCTTATAACCGGCTTCTCCATCAGGATATAACTCAGCAGAATAACCTTTTGCCTGTAGATATTCTCTTAAAAGCATGCCAAGATTTTCGTCATCCTCGCACAATAAAATACGCAGTTTCTCGTCCATATCAATTATTTTTTAATAAAGGTAATGCAATAATAAATTTAGTTCCCACGTTCAGGTCGCTTTCCGCCCGGATGGTTCCCTTATGATCCAATATAATTTTTCTCACATAAGCCAATCCCAGTCCAAAGCCCTTCACATCGTGCAGATTACCCGTATGTACACGATAGAACTTTTCAAATATCTTTTTCAGGTTCTCTTTTTTGATACCGATACCATTATCCTGTATCGAAATCATCAGTTTACCCGACTCATTCCACGTTCTCACTTTCAGTTCCAGATCCTCTTCCGGTTTCTTATATTTCACCGCGTTATCCATCAGATTAAAGATTACATTCGTGATATGCATCTCGTCTGCAAATATAACAGGATCGGTGGCCTCAAGGTTCGATGTTATCTTACCATTATATCGTTCCACTTTCAGCGCAAAGGTATTGATTACTCCTGATATTAATTCATTCGCATCAATCTCCTTCATCTTCAAAGTTGCCTTCTGACGTTCGAACATCGACATCTGGAGCACCTTTTCCACCTGGAAGCGCAAGCGCTTGGTTTCATCATTAATCACTCCCGATATATGCTGGAACATCTGTGGAGATTTTCCCACCGCCGGATCTTTCAACATCTGGGCTGCTAATGAAATGGTAGATATCGGTGTTTTAAATTCGTGCGTCATATTATTGATAAAGTCATTCTTCATTTCCGTCAGTTTCTTTTGCCGGAATACGATATAAATCGTAAAGATGAATGTCACTAACAATACCAGTGTAAATATCAGCGACGGAATCATGAAACTGATGGAGTCAAAGATATAATCTTTCTTCCCCGGAAAGTGTACTTTCAAGATACTCATTTTTGCAGGCGGGTCATTCTTGAACAATGCCTGCTGATAAGCGTCTTCACTTCCCTTTGCCTCATAATCCGCACAACGGTAGACTTCCCTTCCGTCTTTGTCGATCACCGTAAAGTGATAAGGCAAATCTATACTATTATTATATAAGCTCGATTTCAGATAGTCATCCAGTTCTTTAAACCGTACTCTGTCTCCAATCGACTTGTCACTTCCCCGGTAAATCATCTGCCAGGCCACTTCATCGAGTAATGCCCGTTGATACATATACCGATTCTTGATGGCTTCCACTAATGAACGCGAAGTTTCCGGAATGGTCTTTGTCCCCCTGTAAGGAGAAATCATAGCCTTCGGAAGCTCGGAGGGCTTAGTGGTCATCACTTTCAGCTCAAAATCCGAATATACTTTTCCATCCTTAGACTTCACTGTAAACCGCTGCGTTTGCTGAATCAAGTTGTCTTGTTGTATGGAAGCATTGTTCGCAATCAGCGCTTTTCTTTCTGCTTCTGAAATATCTTCGATCAACCAACGTCTGGTCTCTGCATATTCCACATCCTTGGAAACCTGATCCAGGCTATTGCGCACAGCCGAATCAAACTGTTCCTTACGGGTTTTCATCATTTCCTCTATATAACTTACCTGCAAATACAGCAGACTAAGGAAGGAAAGCCCCATTACAATACCTAATATCCAAATTGTTGACTTCTTCATAGCAACAAAATTAACACTCCCTAATTAACACTCCTAATGCATTAACTTGATTTAACCGGAACTTCCCGGAAATTAACCGTAAGGAGCTATTTAGGTTGTATTCTGATTACTACAACAATAAAACCCCTCCTTTGGTTTGCAAATTTAATAAAAAATTAAATCTTCTCCTTGTGTTTTTCCATCTTTATTAATCATAGTTAAACAAAAACCGCCCCCTTTTACTTAAAAAAGGCGGCGGTTTTAACGTTTTAGTTGATTCTTTATGCCTAACAGATGATAAATACCGAATATTATAGTGAATATTCAATCAATTATCACCTATCATTTATACTTATTCTTCAGTTTGTTTAGCTTCAAAGTCCTTCATTAACTTATCTTGAACATCCGTCGGCACAAGCTCATAACTAGAGAATTTCATAATGAACGAAGCACGTCCACCCGTGAGAGAGCTAAGCGCCGTAGAATAAGATGACATTTCTTTCAAAGGTACTTTCGCAACCAGTTTCTCAAAACCTTTTTCACTACTCATACCCATAATCATGGCACGACGTCCCTGAAGATCTCCCATCACATCTCCCATCCTATCAGACGGAACGAACACTTCTACATCATAAATCGGTTCCAGAATTTTCGGACCGGCATTCTTGAAGGCTTCACTAAAGGCATTACGTCCGGCAAGCATAAAGGAGATTTCATTCGAATCTACCGGGTGCATCTTACCATCGTAAACAATAACGCGCACGTCACGAGCATACGAACCCGTCAACGGTCCTTGCTCCATACGAGACATGATACCTTTCATAATAGCAGGCAAGAAGCGGGCATCGATAGAACCACCGACGATACTGTTAACAAACACCAGTTTACCACCCCATTCCAATGGTATCTCTTCCGTGCCTCTCACGGTAATCTTAAATTCCTGTCCATTGAACTTATACGTTTCAGGCACAGGCATACCTTCTTTATAAGGTTCTACGATCAGGTGAACTTCACCAAATTGACCGGCACCACCGGACTGTTTCTTATGACGATAGTCGGCACGGGCAGCCTTTGTAATCGTTTCACGATATGGAATCTTCGGTTCTTCATATTTTACCTGAAGTTTTTCGTTGTTTTCCAAACGCCATTTCAAGGTACGAAGATGGAATTCTCCCTGACCGTGTACCAAAGTCTGTTTCAGTTCTTTTGATTGCTCAATCACCCAGGTAGGATCTTCTTCGCGCATACGGTTCAGGATACTCATCATCTTTTCCACATCCGCTTCATTCACCGGCTTAATGGCACGTGTATATTTAGAGTTCGGATATTTGATAAAATTGAATTTGTAGTCACAATCCTTACCGTTCAGCGTATTACCGGTTTTCACGTCTTTCAGTTTCACGGCAGCACCGATATCACCGGCCTGCAATTCTTCCACCTTGACACGGTTACCACCGGCTACCACATAGATTTGCGCAATACGTTCCTTCGAACCACGGTCGGCATTCAGCAAATCGTCTCCCTCATGAACTTTACCGCTCATTACTTTAAAATAGGAAACTTCACCGATATGCGGTTCCACACTTGTCTTGAAGAAATAAAGAGATTCCGGTCCATTGGAGTCCGGAGCCACTTCTTTACCTTCCGTATTCTGTACCTTCGGCATTTCAGATACAAAAGGAACAACGTTACCCAAGAATTCCATCAAGCGACGAACGCCCATATCTTTACCTCCACAGACGCAAAATACAGGGAACATACCTCTGGCGATCAATCCCTTACGGATGCCTTCACGCATTTCGTCTTCTGACAGGGAATCTTGCTCAAAGAATTTCTCCATCAGATTTTCATCATTCTCGGCAGCAGCTTCGACCAATGCTTTGTGCATTTCCATGGCCTTATCCATTTCTTCTGCCGGAATATCTTCGATTGTCGGAGCCCCTCCTTCGGGTTTCCATGAGTATTTCTTCATCAACAATACGTCGATCAACGCATTAAAGCCCGGACCGGTAGCTATCGGATATTGGATGGGAACAACCTTAGAGCCGTATGCCTCTTTCAGCTGTTCGAGGATATTATCATAATCGCATTTTTCATTATCAAGCTGGTTGACTAGAAAAATAACAGGTTTATTCAGCTTTTCTGTATAACGGAAGTGATTTTGTGTACCGACTTCGACGCCGTATTGGCCATTAAGAAGGATAATTGCTGTGTCGGTCACATTTAGTGCAGTCACTGTGCTGCCTACGAAGTCGTCCGATCCCGGACAGTCAATAATATTAAGTTTTTTGTTATTCCATTCTACATGGAGAACGGTGGAGAAAACGGAGTAACCATACTCTTGTTCAACAGGAAAATAATCGCTAACTGTGTTTTTTGCGGCAACAGATCCGCGACGTTTTATAACACCACTCTCGAAAAGCATCGCTTCCACGAGAGTGGTTTTCCCAGAGCCAGAACTTCCCAACAAGGCAATGTTCTTGATTTCATTAGTCTGATATACTTTCATAATATATAAGATTTTAGTAATTACTCAGTATGTTTCTCACATACCATTAATTTTGTGATGCGCAAATTAGGGATTAATTGGGGGAAAAGCAACACTTATGGCAGTGTTACTAAACAATGTTATGTAACACATCTTTAATATGAACATTTTCGAATCGGGTTAAAAATTATTTTCGCATAGCTATAAACTAATTTCATAGTTGCAACGAGTAATCCGGCACGATGTTATTTTTAGTTGTTTTCCTTTCATACAATAGTTTCCCCGTTGCCTAATCAGTTTTCGTTTGACTTAAGTCAAGCGATAGTTTAACTTAAGTCATTCTATCGTTTGACTTAAGTCAAACGAAAACCCGGCTACAAGTTCGAATCTTATTTATAAAAGAAAAGATCTTAAATTCAGCATTGCAGGAAATTATCTTCTACTAATCGATGGGGAATTATCTATTTAGCGTATTCCTACCCCACTATAAATAATTTCCGTCAACTGCTTTTTTGATATATCTAATAATAGTCTTACTTTTACACCCACAAACCCAAACAGCATAGCTATGGCAGGTATCTATCTTCATATTCCTTTTTGCAAAACGCGCTGCATCTACTGCGACTTCTACTCAACCACTCGCAGCGAACTCAAAACCCGTTATGTACAGGCTCTCTGCCGGGAGTTGACGATGCGTAAAGAATACCTGAAAGGAGAAGATATAGAAACTATTTATTTCGGTGGCGGAACCCCGTCTCAACTGGAAAAAGAGGATTTTGAACAAATATTTGATACCATCCGCGAGCACTACGGATTGAATCATTGTCAGGAAATCACTCTGGAAGCTAATCCGGATGATTTATCGCAGGAATATCTGGAAATGCTTTCCTCACTTCCTTTCAACCGCCTCAGCATGGGAATACAGACTTTTGATGACGCTACGCTCAAACTATTGAGACGCCGCCACAATGCCCGTACAGCCATCGAAGCAATTGACAGATGCCGGAAAGCCGATTTCCAGAACATCAGTATCGACCTAATTTACGGATTGCCCGGAGAAACAAAAGAACGATGGGAAAACGATCTCCGTCAAGCTATCAGTCTGAATGTAGAACATATCTCCGCCTATCACTTGATTTATGAGGAAGATACACCTATATATAATATGTTAAAACAGCACCAAATATCCGAAGTAGACGAAGACTCCAGTTTAGAATTTTTCACATTACTGATAGAGCATTTGCAGAAAGCAGGATTTGAACACTATGAAATTTCCAATTTCTGCCGCCCCGGAAAATATTCCCGCCACAACACTTCCTATTGGAAAGGAATAGCTTATCTGGGATGCGGACCATCGGCACATTCTTTTGACGGAATGACACGGGAATGGAATGTGTCTTCAATCGACACCTATATAAAAGGTATAGAAGAAGACTGCCGTGCTTTCGAGACAGAGTATCTGGACCCAACGACCCGCTACAACGAATTTATTATCACTACCATACGTACCGTATGGGGAACACCTATAGAGAAACTGAAACAGATGTTCGGCAATGAAATGTGGGAGTATTGTCAAAAAATGGCTGCACCTTATCTGAAAAATGGTAAACTGGAGGAATACAACGGGGCTTTGCGCCTGACGCGTGAAGGGATTTTTATTTCCGACAGTATAATGAGTGATTTACTTTGGGTAGACTAACCAAACAAACAAAAAGCCGATGACCGAATCAGAAGTAAGAAAGTTATTGCGGCAAATGAAAGAACTGGATTCGCAAACTGCTTTCCGGGACTTTTACAACATGACTTATGACCGTCTCTTTCGTATTGCCTATTATTATGTGAAACAGGAAGAATGGTCGCAGGAAATCGTTCTCGATGTATTCCTGAAACTATGGAAGCAACGCAGCAATTTGCTTGATGTGAGAAACATTGAAGATTATTGTTTCATTCTCGTCAAAAATGCTTCGCTCAATTATCTGGAAAAAGAATCAAGACATACGCTTATTCATCCCGATTCTCTGCCGGAGCCTCAAGAACAGAGCTATTCACCGGAAGAATCGCTCATCAGTGAAGAGCTGTTCGCTCTTTACGTAAAAGCACTCGACCGGCTTCCGGATCGTTGCAGGGAAGTGTTCATCCGCATCCGTGAAGAAAAACAGAGTTACGCACAAGTAGCAGAAGAATTAGGCATCAGCATGAATACAGTGGACGCACAACTTCAGAAAGCAATCACACGTTTAAAAGAGATGATTAGCCGGGCTGAAATAGATTAACATTCTTTTAGACAAAGAGCGTAGGGAGTTTCTGTCACCCTCCGGTCTTTATCAACAAATAAGTCAATCAATCACTAAAAAAGACAGAAAATGAAAAAGCTAAATGACGCAAACATGGGGATCTTTGTCCTTCTTTCAGTTTGTCTGTGCCTGTTTTCATGCAACAATGACAACGACAACCTACCAAAGGACTATGCAGGATTTGAACATTCGAAGGAAACAGTAGAATGTGAAAGCGACAAATCCGAATGTGAGTTGAAAATTAAAATCGTTGCAACAGAAAAAACAAAAGAAGACCGGACGGTAGTACTTGCCACACCTCCTCCGGTAATAGGACAAGCAGCAGTGGTACAGCTAACAGAAAAGAAAGTAATCATCAAAGCGGGTAAGAAGTCAGCAACAACTGTCATAAAAATCTATCCTAAACAGATGATATTGAAGAAGCAGAATGTCACTTTATCCTGCACTCCCCAGTGGAAAGAAGGAGGAATCAGCAAACTGACCATTCTGTTGAAACGAAAATAACAGATCAAAAGTAATACAGAAAGAACTATGAAATTTACCGATACGGAATTAGAAGAAATACTGAACAAGCTCGTCGCTTCCACGCGTTCACCGCGAGGGCGGTTTTCAGCAACAGCCAGTTACCCGGAACTAGAGAAAAGACTGAAGTCATATACCCGGCGTCTGACACTGATACGTACTTTCTCGGCAGCGGCGGCAGTAGCTCTACTTTGCCTATCGGTATGGACAGCCTATTTATATATGCAACCGGTCACGATACAAACGGTTTCCACCTTGGCAGAGACACGCACGGTCTGTCTTCCTGATGGCAGCACCGTCACTCTCAACCATTATTCTTCACTTTCTTATCCTGAAAAGTTCAAATCGGACAAGCGGGAAGTGGAGCTAAATGGGGAGGCTTATTTTGAAATAAGCAAAGACAAGAAACATCCGTTTATCGTGCAGACTGAAACGATTGACGTTCAGGTGTTGGGAACTCACTTCAACGTAGATGCCTATCAGAACAATCCAGATGTAAAGACAACGTTATTGACAGGTTCGGTAGCAGTCAGCAATAAAAGTAAGTCAGTTCGTATGATTTTGAAGCCGAATGAGATTGCTATATATAATAAGGTGGAAGAAAAACTCACCCGCAAGGTTTTAGAAAACGTAGAAGATGAAATTTCCTGGCGGCAGGGAGAGTTTATATTCGACGACCTACCTTTGCAGGAGATTGCCCGCGAACTATCCAATTCATTCGGAGCAACGATTCACATAGCCGACACGGCTTTGCAAAATTACCGGATCACAGCACGCTTCCGCAATGGAGAAGACCTGACAACTATTTTATCTGTATTACATAATGCCGGTTATTTCGACTACTCACAAAACAATAAACAGATTATTATCACTGCTAAACCAGACTAAGATGAATATTATATTCCAAGATCGCTTCCCTGTCAGAACCATTGTTCTGATAGGGGTAGCATTCCTTATCACCACACAAATATACGCGCAAAATGCGGACGCCCGACTTTCGCTGACACTACGAAACGCCACATTGAAAGAATTCGTCAAACGGATTGAGAATTCAACCGGATATTCCTTTATCTACAGTGAGGAAATTACCATAAAACATAAAATCAATTTGCAAGTAAAGGATAAGCCTTTGCGTGAGATACTTGACCTTGCGTTCAAAAATGAGCAGTTCAGTTATCAGTTCACCGGCCGGCATATCCTTCTGCAAAAGAAAAAAGAATCAAAAACTGTAAGCCGCAAGTTCACTATCAGCGGATATGTCACTGATGGGACGTCTTCCGAGACGTTGATTGGAACCAACATCATTGAGAGTCATCAAAATCAAGGAACAACCACCAATCCTTACGGTTTTTACAGCATCACCCTACCCGAAGGAGAAACCGAACTGCGTTTCTCCTATCTGGGCTATGCCACAGAAGCGCATCATTTTACGCTCTCACAAGACACATTACTAAATATCCGCATGCAGGGTAACACGCAATTGCAGGAAGTAGTCATCGTTTCCGACAAAACCGAGACAGGAACTATAGCCACCCAGATGGGATCTATCGAGATTCCAATGACGCAAATAAAAAATACTCCGAGCATACTGGGAGAGGCAGATGTAATGAAAGCCATCCAACTGATGCCCGGCGTACAGGCAGGAGTAGATGGATCTGCCGGACTGTATATACGTGGTGGAAGCCCGGATCAAAATCTAATCTTACTTGACGGGATTCCTGTATATAACGTAGACCATATGTTCGGATTCTTTTCGGTTTTTACTCCGGAAGCCGTCAAAAAAGTAACACTATTCAAAGGTTCTTTTCCGGCACGTTTCGGCGGACGGCTTTCTTCTGTCATCGACGTCCGTACCAATGACGGAGATATGCAGAAATACCACGGCACACTTAGTATCGGACTACTAACTAGCAAAATCAACCTGGAGGGTCCGATTGTGAAAGGGAAAACGTCTTTCAATATTTCCGCCAGACGTTCGTATCTCGACCTCATCGCTAAACCATTCATGCCGGATGACGAGGAATACAGTTATTATTTTTATGACATCAATGCCAAAATCAATCATAAATTCTCCGACCGGAGCCGCGTCTATCTATCTGCCTACAATGGAAAGGATCATTTTGCTGCCAATTATGATGGAAATACAGATTTCAAAGACGGAAGCAAAATGAATTGGGGAAACACGATTCTTTCTGCCAGATGGAACTATGTATTCAACAACCGTTTATTCTGCAATACGACAGTCTCCTACAGCAACTATTTATTCGACATCAACTCATATACCAACAATCAATATTTCGGCAGTAGCGGTACATCATTTACCAACCGGTATTCAGCCGATTACCGTTCGGGAATCAATGATTGGAATTACCAGATCGACTTCGATTATAATCCATCTCCCAAACACCACCTCAAATTTGGAACAGGATATATCTATCATCGTTTCCGCCCGGAAGTTATGACCTCTAAAATCTCCAATAAGACAGGAGATAAAATAGACCTGGACACAACCTACCACAGCATAGCCAACAACCGGATTTACGGACATGAGTTATCCGCTTACCTGGAAGACAACATCAAGATGAATGATCGTCTGCGCCTGAATCTCGGACTGCATTTCTCATTGTTTCATGTGCAAAAACAAAGTTACTTTTCCTTGCAACCACGTGTTTCCGCACGCTATCAATTGGGAAAAGATGTAACCCTGAAAGCATCTTATACCCAAATGAGCCAATATGTACATTTACTATCGTCAATGCCCATTGCCATGCCTACGGATTTATGGGTTCCGGTCACTAAAAAGATCAAGCCAATGCGCTCCCACCAATATTCATTGGGCGGATACTATACGGGAATCAAAGGATGGGAATTCTCGGTAGAAGGGTATTATAAGGATATGTATAATGTGCTGGAATATAAGGAAGGCGTCAGTTTCTTCGGTTCTTCCTCCGGTTGGGAAAACAAAGTGGAAATGGGCAAAGGACGTTCGGCCGGCATTGAGTTTATGGCACAGAAAACCCTTGGAAGAACAACAGGATGGTTGTCCTACACTTTATCCAAAAGTGATCGTCAGTTTGCCAAAGGCGGTATCAACAACGGTGAACGGTTCCCATATAAATATGACCGAAGACACAATATCAACCTGACAATCAACCATAAGTTCAGCGACCGTATCGACATCGGTGCTTCCTGGGTGTTCTATACAGGTGGAACAAGTACAATCCCTGAAGAGAAAACCGCTGTCATCCGTCCTAGTGACGGCACAAACAACGGATTTGGGGGAGGATATGGATATGGAGATTATTTTGATTCAAGCATAACTTCACCCACCATCGGAGAAGCTTCATATGTGGAGCATCGTAATAATTACCGGTTACCAGCCAGTCACCGGTTGAATGTGGGAGTCAATTTCAACAAAAAGACCAAACATGGTATGCGTACCTGGAATATCAGTCTGTATAATGCATATAATGCGATGAATCCTACCTTTGTATATCGCAGCACCAGCAAAAACGATCCCAACAAACCGATTATCAAGAAGTATACTATACTTCCATTAATTCCATCATTCACTTACACTTATAAATTCTAAACCCATTATGAGAACTCGTATATGTTATCCATTTATCCTGTTAATAGCATTGCTGACAACAGTTTCTTGCGAAAACGAACTCCCTTTTAGTGTAAAGGACAATCCCCCCAAACTAGTGATGAACGCACTAATCAACGCAGACAGTCTGACCAACGTTCTCTATCTCAATTTCACGGGAAGAGGATACGCCACTCATGTAGAAAATGCCACGGTGGAAGTACGCGTTAACGGACAGTTATCAGAAAGTTTACGTCCGCTCCCACCCCAAACGGAAGGAGATATGCAATGCCGCTTCCATATTTCCAGCAAATTTACTCCCGGAGATGTAGTTCGTATCGACGCCCTCACAGACGACGGACAATATCACGCATGGACTGAAGTGACCGTACCACAGCGTCCACATGAAATAGCTGATATCGATACGGTCACCATTCCAATGACAAAGTATTATTATACGCAGAATTTTCTCCGATACAAAATCAATATCAAAGATCGATCCAACGAAGATAATTACTACCGGCTTATCATGGATAAGCAAATGACAGTGAAAGACTATAATGAAGAAACAGGGGAATTTGTCAGCCGGACAATACATCGCTATCATTTTATATCCCGCGAGGATATTGTGCTGACAGACGGACAGCCCACCAACAGCGATGACGAAGACAACGGCATGTTCGACACCGTAAAGAATATATATGGTGTATTCGACGACTCACGATTCAAAAATACATCTTACACAATGACGGTTTACAACCAGACAGATATTGACGGATTTCCTGAATACGGCACCAATGTAAAGATGGATATTATTGTACGTCTTTTAAGCATCACGGAAACAGAATATTACTATCTGAAAGCACTTAACCTGGTAGATTCCGACGCTTACGATGAAACAATAAATGAACCAATCAAGTACCCCAGCAATGTACATGGAGGAATTGGGATGATTGGAATCAGTACGGAGACAAGTAAGATCATTCATATAGAAAAACCACAACGATGAAAACAAATCATAAATTATGGATAGCAGACTGCGATAAACCGTAGTTTTGAAGATTCACCGTCTGTCAATGCCGCTTGCGTGGATGATATGGTCGAATGTCTGTCAATAGCCATGAAAGAAATCGTGGAAGAGATTAGCCAAGATTTACATTTAATACTATCTTTGCAGCCAAAAAGCAGGCACTAACTATGTTTATCATTATTGGAATTATGCTGACAGGCATGCTTCTTGGCTACTTGTTACGCAGTAAAAGACTATCATGGATACACAAGATAATCACTCTCCTTATATGGATTCTTCTCTTTCTTCTCGGAATAGATGTAGGGGGTAATGAATCTATCATCAAAGGATTACACACTCTTGGACTGGAAGCTGTTGTCATCACGGTAGCTGCGGTCATAGGAAGTACTTTATGTGCATGGGGCTTGTGGTACCTATTATATAGTAAAGGAAAGGAGACAAAAGCATGAAAGGTAGTTTGATTATTGTCTCTTTTTTCATTATCGGCACTCTTTGTGGAGTTTACCATCTTATCCCATACGACTTCACCGACAGTAAACTTAGTTACTATGCCCTCTGCGGACTCATGTTCTGCGTAGGTATCAGCATCGGTAACGATCCGAACACCCTGAAGAGTTTTCGGTCCCTGAATCCCCGGCTTGTATTCCTTCCTATCATGACGATACTCGGCACATTAGCAGGCTGCGCCATAGCGGGAGCTTTTATGAGCCAGCGAAGTCCTTTAGACTGTATGGCAGTTGGAGCCGGATTTGGTTATTACTCGCTCTCCAGCATATTTATCACCGAATATAAAGGTCCCGAATTGGGAACTATCGCATTACTTTCCAATATTATGCGTGAAATTATCGCTTTGCTGTGTGCCCCCTTATTAGTGAAATATTTTGGAAAGCTAGCTCCTATTTCTGTTGGTGGAGCCACAACGATGGATACCACTCTTCCTATCATTACCCGATATTCGGGAAAGGAATTTGTAATCATTTCCATCTTCCATGGCTTTGTTGTCGATTTCAGCGTTCCGTTCCTAGTCACATTCCTTTGCTCAATATCATTTTAACAGCAATAAATCCTAAAATAGAGAAATACTCTACTATCGTTTTCGCACACGTATTACAAAAATGTTTCATAAAAAGGTATTTTTATATCAAAAAGCAGATCATCTCTTGACTTACATCAAGAAATCAGCCTAAAAAGAATCTTTTCCTTTTCTTTATTTTTATGCTATAAAACATATTCTTATATTTGCATAGGTAAAAAGAAAAAACTAAGCGCTTAGACAGTATTTTCAATAGGTATTAGATTTGTTTTTAGGAATAGTTTTTAGGTATAACAATTAAAAAAGTAGGTATTATGAAACGTTTAGGATTAACATTAGTGGCAGCGCTCTGCCTTGCTGCTTCAACATTTGCAGCCGGAAATCAGCCTACAACTGCAAAATGGGAAGGTAACATCAATGTAAGTAAACTAGGCAAATATTTAAAGTTAAACTCCGATCAGAGTGAAGAAGTAGCCAATATTTGCGATTATTTCTCCACACAGATGTCAAGAGCCACAACAGCGAAGAAAGATAAAGAAGCAAAATTGCGCAACGCTGTTTATGGTAACTTGAAACTGATGAGAAAGACTCTTAGTGCTGAACAGTACGCCAAGTATGCAGCTTTGATGAATATCACTTTACAGAATAAAGGTATTGAACTGAATAAGTAAAATGATTAATATGTAAAAGAGAGAGAGGGTGGAAGCCGGTTGGCTTCCACTTTTTTTATACTATTATTTAATAGTTACCATCGTAGCCCCAAACCCATATTCCTGGAAAGAAGCATCCTGATAACGGCAATTACTATATTTCCGTTTCAATTCATCAATGACAGCCTTTCGAAGTACCCCATCTCCCTTGCCGTGAATAAAGACAATCTTCTGTTCACGCTTATTCTTATAAGTTTCCATCACTTCGCGAAACTTATCCAATTGATAATTCAGTATTTCAGCATTGCCCATCCCTTGAGTATCATCCAGCAAAGAATCAATATGAAGATCTATTTCAATAATTCCGCTCTTTCCGCCATGAGTAGTATGGTTTGGTTTCACAATAGGTTGTGACTTCGGTTTATCTACAGATTTCTTCTGCAGCAGAGCCTCTTGAATCTCCTCCGCCGAAACATATACTTGTTTGGCAGGCATATCATCTTTCACAATGTCATAAATCAAAGCCGGTTCTTCAAAGAAATCAGAATCGCTAAAGGTATGAAGTTTATAGAACTTCACGGTATCGATCCGTATCTCCACACTAACAGCCGGTTTGATAGCCGCAGGCTTACCGTCCTTGAAGGCGATCAACTGAACAGCCACCCGCTCCATATCATTCAGTACATCTTTGGTGAACTCTTCCAACAGCAATTTTGTATTAGGCTCCACCAAACCGTGCGAACGGTTCTTCCATGCTTTTCCTTCTGCACTCAAATAAGTGTAATACAAATAATAATTGCTATCATTTACCAGATAAGTTTCAAAAGGAGTAGTCATCATCGCTTTTGCGTCTTCGGGCACATAAGCCAGAAATACATTCAAAGTATCTCCTCCACGCACCTCCGGCTGACGTTGAATAACAGGCATCTCCGGTTTTACCGGTTTAACAGGTTCTTCCGGTTTCGGCACAGACGAACCGGGTTTACGCCTCATATTATAGTCATCTGTTTCAATCACGACACACTCGCGTATCGGCATCGGAATATCAAACCCATCTGCATCTTCTACCAACACAAAATCCTTTCCCTGGAATCCAGTTACGATTCCACCGCCTACCTCACTAAGAAAGCGTACTTTATCTCCTATTTTCATTATTGTATATCCAATTAAAATTCAAACTCAAAAAAACGAGTAACAAAGATAGAGATTTCTATGAAATTAAATGGAGATTCGGTTCTAAAAACAAACCGTCTGCCTTTATTCCTCTTTTTATTGTAACTTTGCATACGAAATACCAAACAAATGATCTAAAATTCACCATTAACGACGAAAACCGATGAAAGAACTTATTAAAGTCATTGCTTTTGATGCAGACGATACCTTGTGGAGCAATGAACCTTTTTTCCAGGAAATAGAGAAACAATATACAGACCTATTAAAGCCTTATGGCACTTCTGAAGATATTTCAGCCGCTTTATTTCAAACAGAAATGAATAATCTGAAATATCTCGGATATGGAGCCAAAGCTTTCACCATTTCTATGGTAGAGACAGCTTTGCATGTGAGTGGACAAAAGATTTCAGGAACAGACATCCAACATATTATTGAATTAGGCAAATCATTACTGAAAATGCCAATTGAACTATTGCCGGGAGTAAAAGAAACGCTTAAAGTATTGAAAGAGAAAGGAAAATACAAATTAGTAGTTGCCACTAAAGGAGATTTGCTCGATCAGGAGAATAAGCTGGGACGTTCCGGATTAGCCTCTTATTTCGATCACATTGAAGTGATGTCCGATAAAACAGAGAAAGAATATCAACGAATGTTGAATATCTTACAGATTGCTCCTTCCGAATTTGTCATGATTGGCAATTCTCTGAAATCGGACATTCAACCTGTTCTATCGCTGGGAGGATATGGCATACATATTCCTTTTGAAGTGATGTGGAAACATGAAGTAGTAGACACATTCACACATGACCATCTGAAACAGGTGAAAAGATTTGATGAGTTGCTGCTTTGGTTTTAAATAAGTTCTGTTCTTTCTTCAGATAAGCTTCGAATCTGAAGAAAGAAATCAGTAAATAATGCCATCTTATTGGATTACAAATCCAACAGTTTCATCAATTCAGCAGCCCGACACGCTTCTATCGAATTACCGACAGAGAGTTTCTCCAAAATATTCTGCCGGTGTCGATTGACTGTATTCACACTAATATAAAGGGCAGCTGCTATTTCTTTACTAGATAGTCCTTTACGTATACAGCGAAGTATTTCCTTTTCGCGTTCGGATAGGATATTGCGATGTTCTTCCGAAAGAAAGAGGGTTTCGACTTCTCCACGTTCCATATGAGTAATAGTGGGACATATCCCCTGCTCCGTTCGTTGATCTGCAGACAAGGTATAAAGACAAAAAATCAACCATACACTTCCGGAAGGAGTATTTTCCATAATCTGCACTAAATTATCAATATACTGATAGACTCCTTTCTCATTCATCATACGTATTCTGCATCTTCCCCGGTACTTCAACCGTTCTTCGGAAGACATCGAAAAGGTCTTCTGAAAAAACTGATACTCCAATAACCGCTTTTCTACCAAATCTTCAGGATGAATACGCCGATAAATACAATCTTCATCCATAGAATCAATCACACTCAAAGCAGCTTCTTCGGGAGTTAAGCCTAGAAAATGCGCCCAAGGATGAACGGCAATGTAACTTTTCCTATTCGAAAGATCTGAAATAACAGCACATCCACCATTAATCTCCGTCAATGAATGAATAAAGCGTTGATGTTGCTCTACAACTCCATTGTCCAATATTTCATCGGCTATCAGTTGTGTCGCATAAACTTCATCTATTTCCTTTTGTAATACGTCCATCTTATAAAATGGTTATTATTCAGTATTGTTGCACACGGAGGTATGACCTATCTTTGCACCACAAAGATAATCAAATAAGAAATGATCATGAAACATTTAAAAATCAAAATGATGTCAATAGCCTTTATGGCAGTAACAACTTCTTCTATGGCACAAAGTTTGAATAAAATGAATTGGCTGAACGAGCCTCAACAATGGGAAATAAAAGATGGCAAAACCTTAGTGATGGATGTTCCTGCAAAAACAGACTTTTGGAGGATTTCCCATTATGGGTTCACAGTGGACGACGGACCTTTCTATTATGCGACTTATGGTGGAGAATTTAAAGCCAAAGTAAAAATAACCGGCAACTATGTCACCACCTTTGACCAAATGGGATTAATGCTGCGCATCGACCATGAAAACTGGATAAAAGCAGGTGTGGAATACGTTGATGGCAAACAGAATGTAAGTGCCGTAGTTACGCATCGGACTAGTGACTGGAGTGTAGTACAATTGCCGGATGCTCCCCGCTCTATATGGATAAAAGCAGTCCGTCGCCTGGATGCAGTAGAAATATTTTTCTCACGTGATGATAAAGAATATATTATGATGCGCACTTGTTGGTTGCAAGATAATTGTCCTGTCATGGTAGGATTAATGGGAGCTTGTCCGGACGGGAAAGGGTTCACCGCTACATTCGAAGAATTTAAAGTGACTCCATTAGCCGATCAACGAAGACTGGAATGGGCAAAAAGGCAAATGAACAAATAAAATCAGTCCTGATGCTATTTATTTAAATAGAGAGAAAGCTCTATTATAATATAAATGCGGTAGTATATCTTACTTTAAATGTTCTATTTTTAATATGATGAGTATAAATAGCATCACACGGATTTCCTCTTCCAGCAGTTCTGTTGTATAAAATAATGCAAGAATATACAGTTCCCGAGGAATTTTTTACATAAAAACAGTCAAAAGATACACTATAATAAACTTATTGACAATCGTTTCTTTAAAAGGTAACCATTCTATTTTCCGCCTTGACATAAGTTGTTAGCCGCCATATCTTTGCGCCGTAACCTTTAACAAGAATGAT